>JBDTKQ010000099.1:0-29160 GCA_039935235.1 Caulobacteraceae bacterium | reverse complement strand
ACGGCCGAAGCGCTGCTTGAACCAGGTCTGGCCAGTGAGATCGCGGACGATCTTGCGGCGCAGCGAGGCGCGGGTGACCGGGAACGGCGCGGAAAGCACCAGATCGGGGTCCTCCGCTTGCTGGGCGAACTTGTGGTGTTGCAAGTGGTAGCCGCGATAGGCAGCGAGGCCGCCGAGACACAGCCATTCGGCGACCCGGTCGTTGACCCTCAGGTTCGGATGGAGGGCGCCGTGGGCGGCGTCGTGCATCAATATGGCCAAGCCCAGCTGGCGGGCGCCGATAATCATAACCGCCAGCGGCAGGGTGAGCGGCCAGATCACGGCCATGACCCCCGCCAGAACGATCACCGTCCAGCAGTGGGCGACGAGCGCCAGCCCCTTCCACGAGGAGCGCCCGGCAAGGGGCGCCCATTCCTCGGCGGCAAAGTAGTCCTTGGGATTGACCCGGGCGGCGACGGCCATCCCTTGAATATAGGCCGGTTGAACGGCGATGTGGAGAGCGCCGACGCGAATGGTGCGAACAGACTCAGTCCATCGTAACCACCACCTTGCCCATGGCCTTGCGGCTGGCGAGATGAGCGATCGCGTCGCCGGCGCGAGCGAGGGGGAAATGTTCTGAAACATGCGGCCGGATTTTGCCGGCGGCGTAAAGCTCGAGCAGTTCCTTGACGTTGCGCTGGTGTCCCGCCGGATCGCGGGCGACCGCCGCGCCCCAGAACACGCCGACGATATCGCAACCCTTGAGCAAGGCGAGGTTCAGGGGAATCCGCGGGATGCCGGCGGGAAAGCCGATGATCAGAAATCGCCCCTCCCACGCCACCGAACGCAGAGCCGCCTCGGCGTAGTCGCCGCCGACCCCGTCGTAGATCACATCGGCGCCGCTCGGACCGCAGGCCTGTTTGAACTGGTCGGCGAGCGCCTTTTGGCCGTCGCGGTCGAACGGACCGCCCGGATAAACCAGCCCCTCGTCGGCGCCCCGGGCCATGGCGAGATCGACCTTCTCCCTCGAGGAGGCGGCGGCGATCACCCGCGCGCCCATGGCCTTGCCCAACTCCACCGCCGCCAGGCCCACGCCGCCGGCCGCGCCGAGAACCAGGAGGGTCTCCCCGGCGGTGAGGCGTCCGCGGTCTTTCAACCCATACCACGAGGTGCCGTAGGTCATCAGAAACGCCGCCGCCTCGTCGAACGGCATATCCCGCGGGATGGGCGTCAGGCGCACGGCCTCGACGCTCAATTCTTCGGCCATGCCTCCAGATCCGGTGTTCCCGAGCACCCGGTCGCCGACCTTCACATGGGTCACCCCCTCGCCCACCGACTTGACCACCCCGGAGATTTCCCCGCCGGGAGAAAACGGCCGGGGCGGCTTGAACTGGTATTTGTCCTCGATGATCAGCACGTCGGGATAGTTCACCCCGCAGGCCCTGACCGAGACCACGGCGTATCCCGGCTTGGCCACGGGGCTGGGCAGCTCTTCGAGTACCAGGGTCTCGGGGCCTCCCGCGGCCTTGCTCAATATCGCCTTCATCGCGTCCTCGCCTTTTGCCTATCGTTCGGCGCGACGCTATCGGAAGCGCCAGGGGGGCGGAAGACCATGGAGCGGCGATGACCTCTGATTCCTTCAGCCTCGCGGTGCACGGCGGCGCCGGCCCCCTTCGCGGCCGCGACTACGCCCGAGAGCTTACCCACATGCGCGGGCTGATCGAGGTTGGGCGCGACCGCCTCGCGGCGGGAGCAGCGGCGCTTGACGTGGTCGTGGAGACGGTGGCCGCCCTCGAGGCCTCGGGCCTCTATGTCGCCGGGCGCGGCGCCTCGCCCAACACCGCCGGCCGCTATGAGCTCGACGCCGGCCTGATGAACGGCCCCGACCGCCGCGCCGGATCGGTGGCGGCGCTGGAGGGCTTCGCTTCCCCGATCGCCGCCGCCCGGGCGGTGATGGAGGAGGGCCGCCATGTCCTTCTCGTCGGCGACGGGGCGGCCGAGTTTTCCGCCCGGGCGGGACTGGAGCGGATCCCCGCGCCGGAGACCTGGTTCACCCGCGCCGGCGGCAAGGACCGGAAGGCCGGCGATCCGCCCACCGGCACGGTCGGCTGCGTCGCGCGCGATGGAAGCGGCGCCCTCGCCGCGGGCACCTCAACCGGCGGGGTGTTCGGCAAGGCTCCCGGGCGGGTCGGCGATTGCCCGATCCTCGGCGCCGGGGTGTGGGCCGATCAGACCGCCGCCGTGTCGTGCACCGGCACGGGAGAGATGTTCATGCGCACCGCCGCCGCCGCCCAAATCGCCTTCCGCGTCCGCTTCGCCGGCGAGAGCCTCGAATCCGCCGGCCGCGCCGCCCTCGCCGAGGTCCGCGCGCTCGGCGGCGAAGGCGTCCTGATCGCCATCGGGGCCGACGGGACGGTGGTCATGCCGTACAATTCCGCCGGGATGAAACGCGCCTGCCTGACCCCCGGCGGCGCGATCGTGTGCGAGGTTTTCTGACTGGAGGGGGGGCGGGAGTCACCGGCCATGGGCGCACGAGCGCAAATCTGCTAAAGCTCGCACCGTGTCCTTCACCCTCGATCTTTCCCGACCGCGGGCCGCGCCGCCGCCGCCGGTCAATCTCGCGGGTCTGACCCGCGCGGCGCTCGCCGAAGCCCTCATCGAGAGCGGTGCGGTGCAAGCGCGTGCGGCGCGGATGCGGGCCGGCCAGATTTTCCGCTGGATCCACAACTACGGGGCGACCGACTTTTCGGCGATGAGCAATGTCGCCAAAGAGGCCCGCGCCGCCCTCGCCGAACGCTTCGTCCTTTCCCGCCCCGAGATCGTCGAACGCCAACAGAGCATCGACGGGGTGGTCAAATGGCTGATCCGCTTCGCGCCGGGCGTGGAAGCCGAGAGCGTATTCATTCCCGACGTCGGCCGCTCGGGAGCCCTGTGCGTGTCAAGCCAGGTCGGCTGCACCCTCAACTGCACCTTCTGCCACACCGGCACCCAAGGCCTCGTGCGCAACCTCACGGCCGCCGAGATCGTCGCCCAGGTACAGATCGCCCGCGACGATCTCTGCGAATGGCCGGCGGCCCCCGGCGAGCGGGGGCTCACCAACATCGTCTTCATGGGCATGGGAGAGCCCTTGTACAATCTGGACAACGTCGCCGCCGCCCTCGACATCGTCTCGGACAACGAGGGGATCGCCATCTCCCGGCGACGGATCACCGTCTCCACCTCCGGGGTGGTCCCCCAGCTTGGGCCTCTGGGCGAGCGGACGCAGGCGATGCTGGCCATCTCGCTCCACGCCGTCACCGACGCCCTTCGCGACGAGCTCGTGCCGCTCAACCGCCGCTATCCGATCGCCGAGCTCCTCGCGGGGATCAGGGCCTATCCGGGACTCTCCAACGCCCGGCGTGTAACCTTCGAATATGTGATGTTGAAGGGGGTCAACGACAGTCCGGCCGAGGCGCGCGCGCTCGTGCGGCTGCTCGCCGGCATTCCGGCCAAGATCAATCTGATCCCGTTCAACCCGTGGCCGGGGAGCCCCTACGAATGCTCCGATCCGGCGACGATCCGCGCCTTCGCCGACATCGTCAACCGCGCCGGCTACGCCGCGCCGATCCGCACACCGCGCGGCCGCGACATCCTCGCGGCCTGCGGCCAGCTCAAGTCGGCCAGCGAAAAGGCGCGGGCGAGCGCCGGGCGAGGCGGCTCCGCCGCCGCCTGATCTACCGGGCGGGGTCCTCTCCGGTTTTCAGCCAGTGGGCGCAATCGGGGCTGAGCCTGGCGGCGGCGACCGCGTCGCACCGGGCGATTTCCGCGTCGGAAAGCACATCGCGCCAGCGCCCGTTGGTCCCCTTGTTGAAGAAGCTGGCCGCGCCCTTTTCGAAGAACAGGTCCATTCTCGCACCGGCGGTCCGGCGCATATGGTCGATCCCGCAATGCTCGACGATGGCCGGCAGGCGCGCCTCGACGATGGCGATATCGAGGAAGGCGGCGATCCGGCGGATCTCGCCGGGCAGATCGGCGATCAGATTGGCGTAGTGCAGCAGCATCACGTTCGGGCGGCGGCGCTGGTCCCACCAGCCCTGAACGTGCGGCCAGAAGGGCAGGTCGTGGAAACCGGGCGCGGCGTCGGTCTCCAGCCAACGCAGATACCAGGCGCGGACGTCCGGGTCTGGCCGCTCCCACTTGGGCCACGGCCCCTCGGCGGCGTTGATGTTGGTCCACGCCGCCGGGGTGAACGAGCGGGCATGGGCGTGAGCGCTCCAGATCACGTCGCGTGCGTCGCGGCCGATGTAAAGATATTTGACCTTCGGGCTGAACGGGACGGCGTAGAACGGCAGATGGGTCTTCATGAACCGGCGGTGGGTCTGCGCCTCGAGCATGGCGGCCACGACCGGCAGCGGGGCCATGAAGCGCACATCGACCCACGGCGAGGCGTCGAGGGCCGACCGCTCCTCGCCCCCGGACAGGAGTTGCGAGACGATCTGCTGGGTGAGGGTGGTGCCGGATTTGGCCCAGGTGGCGACGACGATGTCGTCATCCCGCAGAGCGACCTGCCTCCACCGCGCCGAATCGAACATCCGCGTCTGGATTTCCCGCGGCGCCGCGGGTTGGTGATCGAGCCTGGTCATGAACCCCGCCCCTCTTCGGTTCGGCCCTTCGATAGCAGACTTGACCGGTTCGCGCGCCATCCGCGCGCGCGTCGGTCTAACGCGCCGCCGCGAGGCTTTCGCGGCGCAGATTCACCAGAGCCTTGGCCGTGTCCCGGCGCATGCCCTGGCGGACGAGGGCGGCGGGGGCGACGATATTGGCCCCGAGCCGGGCGGTGTAGAGCACCCGCGTTCCCGCGCCCCCGGCCAGCGGCGCGAGGCGCCACTCGCCCTCCTCCACCCGCAAATCGCCGCCCGCCTTGCGAAAGCGGATCAGGCTGTAGGGCTGATAGTCGTTGCGCACGAGGTTGTGGATCGTCGGCACGAAGAGATTGCCCTTCGTCACCTGCTCCTTGATCTCCCACGCATGGTCGGGACCGCTTTTGACGACCTTGCAGACCACCATGGTCGTCACGAGGCGGGAGGCGAGGGCGCAATCGTTCATCACCGTCCAGACGGTTTTTGGCGGGGCGGCGATGTCGATCGCGGCATGGATGGAAGCGGTGTCGTCCGCGCCGGCGGTCACCTGCACCCATGCCCCACCCCCGGCGAGGGTGCTTTGCGCCTGGGGGTCGGGGACCCAGGCGAGGGCGCCGGACGCGGCGCAGGCGACAGCGACCGTCATCGCCATGGCGAGTGATTTCATGTCGGCAACCCTACTCCGCGCGCCGCCGCTCCGGCGGGGTCCTCAACGAACGGCCGGGACGATCGGATCAACGCGAAGCGGGCGACAACGAAAAAGGGAAGGCCACCTTGCGATGGCCTTCCCGATTTTTCTCAGGGCAGCGATCCGCGGGGATCGCCACCCTTTCTCAGGACAGCGATCCGCGGGGATCGCCACCGCGAAAGAGGCTCAGGCCTGAAGCGAGGCCAAGCGACGGTTCGATTTGGCGAAGCCGCGCACGGCCCCGCCGATCATGCCCACGCCGATCAGCATCATCGCCCACGTCGCCGGCTCCGGAACGCCCGGACCCGAGACGAAGGTTGCCGCGAACTGGGCATTGCCCAAGCCGAAATCGGCGATGTTTTCGAAATAGTTCCACGACGGATTGGCCGCCGGGTCGCTGGTGTTGTTGAAAACGAAGTAGTCGATGCCGCTCACGGCATTGGTCGAGGTCGGCATGCTGGTGGAGGCGTTCGCTCCGGCCTCGCCGAATGCGCTGATGTAGGCCACATATTGCTGACCCGCGGTCACCGAGATGTTCGGCGAGAAGATGAACGACTGCGCCCCGGTGGAGGCCACCGATCCGCTGTTGTAGAGTTCGCTGGGCGATCCGTCGCCGAGGGCAAAGGCCGGGCCGCCGTTCCACGTGCCCACAGCGCCGTGCAGAGCGCCGACGGCGCCGTTCAGCGACAGGGTGAAGGAGGTCATCGTGCCGGTCAGCGGAGCGGTGAACACTTCGCCATAGGTCAGGGTGTCGGGCACGCCGAACGTGGATATCGAGCCGGTCGCCGGGCTGTTGTCCCAGGTCACGGTGGTCGCGCCGGCGGTTCCGGCCATGGCGAGGGCGCTCGCCAAGGCGATCCCGGCCATCAGAGTGGTTTTCACGGGTCGATCTCCCCAGAGGATGAGCGGCGGACCACCCCGCAGCCCTTCTCGCATAGTCCAGCCGGCGAAAGCGGTCAACCAATTTGGGCGAAATCGCGCCGCGAGCGTGCGCCGCGCGCCTCATTCGCCTTGGCAATGTGTCAGACCGCCAGATGCGCCGCCGTCGCCTCGATCGCCTCCACCAGGCCCAACCGCCGCACGACGACCCCCTCGGGCAGTCCCGAAAACAGCCTCGTCGGCGCGGCGGGATCGAGCATGACGAACACCCCGCGGTCGTCCGCCCGGCGGATCAGCCTGCCGAATGCCTGGGCGATGCGGCCGCGCGCGAGGGCGTCGTCCCAGGTCTTGCCGCCGAAGCGGGCGCGCCGCGCCTGGTGCAACAGATCGGGCCTCGGCCACGGCACGCGGTCGAAGACCAGCAGGCGAAGGGCGCGCCCCGGCACATCGACCCCGTCGCGCACCGCGTCGGTGCCAAGGAGGCAGGCGTCCTCTTCGGCGCGAAAAATGTCCACCAGCGCCCCCACCTCCAGCGGATCGACATGCTGGGCGTAGAGCGCCAGGCCCCGGTCGGCCAGCGGCCCGGCCATGGCCTCGTGAGCCAGACGCAGGCGGCGGATGGCGGTGAACAGGCCGAGACCCCCGCCCCCGGCGGCGGTAAACAGTTCGCGCATGGCGGCGGCGACCTGGCGGGGATCGTCGCGGCCGACGTCGTTGACCGCGAGGGCCAGGGCGTTGGTCCCGTAGTCGAAGGGCGATGTCAGGCGCAGGGTCCTGGGTCTCCGCGGCAGGCGTGCGGCGCCGCTGCGCATTTCCGCCAGGGCGAAGGGATCCGCCAGGGTCGAATCGGCGAGGGTGGCGCTGGTCACCAGAACCCCGTGGGCCGGGCCGATCACCGCGGCGTGGAGCGGCTCGGTGGGGTCGGTCCAGTGGCGGCGGCAGACGACGTCGACCACCCGCCCGTAAAGGAATGTGGCGTCGAACCAGTCGACGAAATCGGGATCGTCGGCCGCGTTCTCCTCAATCGCGACCAGCATCGAGCGCCACGCCGGCAGGATCATCCGCGCCCGCCGATCGAGGCCGCGCAGGGCGCCGTCGATCCGCGCCCGTTCGGCGGTGGTGAGGGTGTCGGCTTCCTCGTCGAGCACCGTCTCGAGATGGCGCGAGAGGGCCGCGAGCGGCGCCTCGAGGGCCGCCAGCGCCTCGGCCGCCGTTTGGGCCGTGGCGCGGACCGGGTCGAGGGCCGGCCGCGCGGCGCATTCCATGCCGATGTCCGACGGCGCCGCCCGGGCGCGAAGTTGCGCGAGGACGGCCACGAGGAAGGCCTCCACCGGCCCGTCCGGGCCGGTCTCGCCGGTCGCCGACGCGATCCGCCCCGACCATCCCTCTCCGGGAAGGCGCCCCGCCGCGCGGATCGCCTCCACGAGGGCCGCGCGCGGACCCTCCCGATCGCCCAGCACCTCGGAGAGCCGCGCCTCAAGGCCTCGTCCCCGCCGCCCTCGCCCCTCGGGTCCGCGGATCCAGCGGCGCATTTCCGCCGACTCCGCCCCCGAAAGCGCGGCGGCGAAGGCGCTGTCGGCGGCCTCGAACAGGTGGTGCCCCTCGTCGAAGACGATGCGTTTGAGGTGGGTGGTTTCCACATCGCTCTTGGCGCCCCGCGCGGCCCGCGCGCCGTCGAACGCCGCCTGGGTCAGGACAAGGGCGTGATTGGCGATCACCAGATCGGCGCGACGCGAGGCCCTGACCGCCTTTTCGATGAAACAACGACGGTAATGGAGGCAGCCGGCGTGGATGCATTCGCCCCGCCGGTCCACCAGATTGCCGGGCCCCGCCCGCGCCGCGGGGCTCACGAGGAAGAGGGTCGGCAGCCACGCCGGAAAGTCGCCGCCGGTCATGTCCCCGTCGCGCGTCGCGCGCAGCCAGCGGGCGGCCAGGGCGATCCCGATCAGGTCGGCCCCGCCGAGTTGAGCGGCATTGGCGGCGTCGTGGAAGTTGAGCAGGCAGACGTAGTTTTCCCGCCCCTTGCGCACCACGGTCTTGAGCGCCCGCACGGCCGGGTCGGCGTGGAGCGCGTGGCTCTCCCGCTCGATCTGGCGCTGCAGCGCCCGGGTGTAGGTGGAGACCCATACGCCAGGTCCGTTGGCCTCGGC
Source organism: Caulobacteraceae bacterium (assembly GCA_039935235.1). GTDB lineage: Bacteria > Pseudomonadota > Alphaproteobacteria > Caulobacterales > Caulobacteraceae > Acaudatibacter. Next base: position 20,845 of record JBDTKQ010000099.1, on the reverse strand, counting down.
CCACAGAGAGGCCGGCGCGAGATAGGCCAGGGTCTTGCCGATCCCCGTCCCCGCCTCGGCCAGCATCATCATCGGCTCGCCCTCCCGCGCCCGCGGCTGGAAGGCGTGGGCGGCCTCGGCGGCGAACACCGCCTGATTGGGCCGGGCCTCGTCGAGGCCGGCGCGGGCGAGCAAATCGGCCAGCCGCGCGGCGGCGGCGGCCGGATCGACCGGCGCCGACCCCGCCTCCCCGGGCGGGGCGTGGTCTTCCCACTCGGCGAGGCGAGTCCACACATCGAGGCCGGAGCCCCGCCAGGGCTTGCCGAGGGGGGCCGAGCGCAAGGCCCCGACGACCGGGCCCGCCCACGCCCAACCGGCCCTGCCCATGGTTTCCGCCTGGGCGAGCGCCTCCTCGCGGCCAGGGGTCGGCGCCGCCGCCAATTCGTCCAGCAGGAAAGACGCCGCCTCTCTGAGAGCCGCGGCCTGATCGGGCGCGTTCTTCGGCTCGGGAAGGCCGGTGGCCAGGGCCAGCGCCGCCGCCGACGGCGCGCAAAACCGCGCCGGCCGGACGAAGGCGAACAGTTCCAGCACGTCGAACAAGCGCGGCGACCTGGGCGGGGCATGCAACCCGAGCCGCCGGGCGGTCATCGATGCGTGGGCGATGAGCACCGGCCCCGCCTCGAACAGCCCGCGCGCCTCCGCCGCCGTCACCGGCCGCGCGTGGTCCTGGTCGGCGATACCCGCCCGTCCGCCAGGCAGCACCACGAGCGCAGGGGGGATATCTGGGGCGGGGAAGGCCGGATTCACATCGTGCTGATAACCGATCGGCGCGCGAAACGGAACGGGAACAACGGTTGACCTTGGCTGGCAGGCGCGCCTAAATGGCTATCTTAAGTAGCCAAAGCGGACGGAAAAATGAACTGGACGCTCGCGCGCGCGAAGACTCAGCTTTCCGAAGTCGTTCGGCAGGCGGTTGGAAAGGGTCCGCAAACCATAGACGTACGGGGTCGGGCAACTGCGGTCGTGGTCGGAAAGGACGAGTATGACCGGGCTCACCCACCGGCCGAGCCCAGGGATTTCAAAGCATTTCTGTTGTCGATGCCCTCCCTCGAAGGCATCGACCTTGCTCGGGATCAAACGCCCGCGCGCGATATCGAGTTGTGAGATTTCTCCTCGATACAAACGCTGTCAGCGAACCCGCAAGTTGCGGCCCGACCGAGGGTATATGGAATGGATATCCGCACGCTCCGCCGACGAGCTGGCGATCTCGGTGCTCACCTTTGGTGAGTTGAAGCGTGGGGTGAGCGCCCTCGAGCCGGGCCGGCGACGGCTCGAACTGGTGGTCTGGCTGGAAGAGGCCCTCTCGACGTTCGGCGATCACATACTGCCCATCGACATGGCCGTCGCCTCGGCGTGGGCCGAGGTCTGGACGATGCACAAGAGAGCGGGGCGCGCGGTTGGAGTGGTGGACGAGCTCATCGCCGCGACCGCCTTGCGGCGCGGACTCGTGATCGTCACGCGAAACACCCGACACTTCGACGCGAGCGGCTGCGAATTGTCGAATCCCTGGTCGAGCTGACGCCATGGATGGCGCCGGCGCGCCGCCCGCCCTCCCGCCGCGCTTCGCCGACTGGTTCGCCGCCCGGGGGTGGACGCCCCGGACCCATCAGCTGGCCATGGTCGAAAAGGGGCGCGCCGGGCGCGGCGCCCTGCTCATCGCTCCGACCGGCGGGGGTAAGACCCTCGCCGGCTTTCTCCCCAGCCTGATCGAGCTTGACGGGCGGCCGGCGGGCAACGAGCCGCCCGGCGTCCACACCCTCTACATCTCGCCGCTGAAGGCGCTTGCGGTGGACGTCGAGCGCAACCTCCTGGCCCCCATCGCCCAGATGGGGCTGAAGGTGAAGGCCGAATCGCGGACCGGCGACACCGGCGCGGCGCGCAAGCAACGCCAGCGGGTCACGCCGCCGGATATCCTTCTCACCACGCCCGAACAGCTCGCCCTGTTCTGCGCGTGGGAGGGCGCGCGGCGCTATTTCGAAGACCTGCGCTGCGTGATCGTCGACGAGATCCACGCGATTTGGCCGACCAAGCGCGGCGATCTGCTCGCCCTGGATCTGGCGCGGCTGCACGCCTTCGCGCCCGAATGCCGCCGGGTGGGACTCTCGGCGACGGTGGACGATCCGGACCAGATCCGCCGCTGGCTCAGTCCCGGACCCAGGGAGGATATCGATCTGGTGCGTGGCGCCGGCGGGGCGGCGCCACTGGTCGATGTCCTGCTGTCGGAAGACAGGGTGCCATGGGCCGGTCACACCGCCCGCCACGCCATGCCGGAGGTCTATGACGCCATCCGCGGTGCGCGCACGGCTCTGGTATTCGTCAACACCCGCTTTCAGGCCGAGTTCGCCTTTCAGGAGCTTTGGCGGTTGAACGAGCACAATCTGCCCATCGCCCTTCACCACGGTTCCCTCGCCGCCGAGCAGAGGCGCCGCGTTGAAGCGGCCATGGCGCGCGGAGAGCTTCGCGCCGTGGTCTGCACCTCGACCCTCGATCTGGGGGTCGACTGGGGGGACGTCGATCTGGTCATCCAGCTCGCCTCGCCCAAGGGCGCATCGCGCATGGTTCAGAGGATCGGGCGGGCCAACCACCGCCTCGACGAGGCCAGCCGCGCCCTCTTGGTGCCCGCCAACCGCTTCGAGATGCTCGAATGCCAGGCGGCGCGCGAGGCCATCGCCGAGAACGCACTCGACACCGAGGCCGAACGGATCGGCGCCCTGGACGTCCTCGCCCAGCACATCATGGGCTGCGCCTGCTCGGAGCCGTTCGATCTGGCGGCCCTCCACGATGAGGTGCGCTCCGCCGGACCCTACCGCGATCTGGCGTGGGAGGATTTCGAACGGGTGGTCGATTTCGTCGCCACCGGCGGCTACGCCCTGCGCGCCTATGACCGTTTCGCCAGGATCGTGCGTGGCCGGGACGGCCTTTGGCGGGTGCGCAACGCCGAGATGGCCCTGCGCCACCGGCTGAACGTCGGGGCCATCGTCTCGCCCGGGATGCTTGCGGTGCGCATCGCCGGCGGCCGGCGGGCGAGTCCCGGGCGCAAGATCGGTGAGGTCGAGGAGGGCTATCTGGAGGTCCTCGAGGTCGGCGACGTCTTCGTCTTCGCCGGCCGGGCGTGGCGCCTGATGGGAGTGACGGGTCTCGACGTCCTGGTCAGGCCCGCGCCGGGGGAGGAGGCGAAGATGCCCTCGTGGGGCGGCTCGAAGTTCGCCCTCTCCACCTTCCTTGCGCGGCGGGTGCGGGCGATGATGAGCGACGCCCACCACTGGGAGGTCCTGCCGGGCGACGTGCGCGAGTGGCTGGAGCTTCAACGCGACCGCTCGACCATCGCCGCCACCGACGAGATGCTTCTGGAAACCTTTCCCCGCGGCCATCGCCATTTTCTGGTCTGTTACCCGTTCGAGGGGCGCCTGGCCCACACCACCCTGGCCATGCTGCTCACGCGCAGGCTGGAACGGCTCGGCGTCGGCCCCATCGGTTTCGTATGCAACGACTACGCCCTCGCGGTCTGGGCGATGAAGCCCATGGACAGTCTGGATTTCGCCGACCTCTTCGCCCAGGACATGTTGGGCGACGATCTCGAGGCGTGGCTGGCGGAAAGTTCGATGATGAAGGCGGCGTTCAAGAACTGCGCCCTGATCGCCGGCCTGATCGAGCGGCGGTTTCCCGGCCAGAGAAAGACCGGCCGCCAGGTGATCTTCTCCACCGACCTGATCTACGACGTGCTCCGCCGCCACCAGCCGGATCATCTGCTGCTCGCCTGCGCCCGCCACGACGCCGCCCAAAGCATGATCGACGTTACCCGTCTGGGCGCCCTCCTGGCGCGCATTCGCGGTCGCATCCGCCACATGGCCCTCGATCACCTCTCGCCGTTCTCGGTGTCGGTAATCCTTGAGATCGGTCGCCAGCGCTCGCCGGGCGGGACGGGGGAGATGGTGCTGGCCGAAGCGGAGGAAGACCTGATCGCCGAGGCGATAGCGTGAGCGAAGCCCTCCGCCGGCGCCCATACGCCTTCGCCGCCTCGCCATGCGGCGGCCTCGCCATGGATCTTGCGGGCGAGGGGGTGGTGTGCCGCCCCTCGGGGGGCTTGTGGCTGGCCGCGCACGGCGTGCTCGTCGTCGCCGACCTCCATCTCGAGAAGGGCTCGTCCTTCGCCGCCCGCGGTCAGATGTTGCCGCCCTACGATACCGGCGAGACGCTCCGCCGGCTCGAAGCCGAGGTCGCCGCTCTCCTCCCGCGCGTCCTCGTCCTCCTCGGCGACAGTTTCCACGACCGTGGCGCGGAGGCGCGGCTGACGGGCGCGGATCGCCGTCGCCTCCTCGCTCTGGCGAGTGGACGCACCCTCGTCTGGGTGGCCGGCAACCACGACGCCGCGGCGCCCGCCGATCTCGCCGGAGACACCGCCGCCGCCGTCGCCTTCGGCGGCCTTGTTCTGGTTCACGAGCCGCGCGCCGGCGCTCCCGCCGGCCACGTCGCCGGCCATCTGCATCCGTGCGCGCGCGTCGCCGCCCGCGCCGCCAGCGTGCGGCGCCGCTGTTTCGTCACCGACGGACTGCGCATGATCTTGCCCGCCTTCGGCGCCTACGCCGGTGGCCTCAATGTTCGTGACCCGGTGTTCCGTCCCTTGATGGACGCCGCGCCGCTGGCGGTGGTGCTGGGCGCGAGCCGCGCGCACCCGATAGGATGGCGGTCGCTGAGGGGCGATTGACGGGACCCGCGACCGGAAACCTCACATCCCGAATGCCCGCGCCCGCGACTCCCCCACCCCTTCCGCCGCCGGACCGATCCGACGGTAGATCAGGGCCTCGGCCACGTGGACGCGGCGCACCGCCTCGGCGCCTTCCAGATCGGCGATGGTGCGGGCGAGGCGCAGGGTTCGGCTCCACCCGCGGGCGGTGAGGCCGCTGGCCTCGGCCGCGCGGGCGAGGAGGGCCTTGGCCGGGGCGTCGAGGGCGGCGATGGTCTCCAGCCAGGCGCCCTCGGCGCGGGCGTTCAGCGGGGAGGCGTTCGCCCCTCCCCCCGCCGCCCCCGCGCGGGCCGACTGGATATCGCGGGCGGCGGCGACCCGGGCGGCGACCTCGGCGCTGCCCTCCGCCGGCGGCGGCAGGGACAGGTCGGCGGCGGTCACCGGCGGCACGTCCACCGTCAGGTCGATGCGGTCCATCAGAGGCCCCGACACCCGCCCCTGATAGCTTTGCAGACAGCGCGGAGCCTTGCCGCACGCCCCCCGCCCGAGGCCGCCGAAGCCGCAGCGGCACGGGTTCATCGCCGCCACGAGCTGCACCCGCGCCGGGTAGCGGACATGGGCGTTGGCCCGGGCCACGGTGACCTCGGCGCTTTCCAGCGGCTGGCGCAGGCTGTCGAGGGCCTGGGCGCTGAACTCCGGCAGCTCGTCGAGGAAGAGGACCCCGTTGTGGGCCAAAGACACCTCGCCCGGCTTGACCTTCAAACCCCCGCCGGTGAGGGCGGCCATGCTCGCCGAATGGTGGGGCGCGCGAAACGGCCGCGCGCGGCTCAGGGTCCCCTTGGCGATCAGGCCGGCGATCGAATGGACCATGGAGGTTTCGAGAAGCTCGGCGGCGGTGAGGGGCGGAAGCAGGCCGCAAAGCCGCTGGGCGAGCATCGATTTACCCGACCCCGGCGGGCCGACATAAAGAAGGTTGTGCCCGCCGGCGGCAGCGATCTCCAGCGCCCGCTTGGCGTTCTCCTGGCCCTTGACGTCCTTGAGGTCCGGGCCGCGCGCGCCGTCGAGCATCGGCCCGGGCGCCGGCGCCCCGAGAATCTGGCTGCCGCGGAAGTGATTGACCAGGGCGATCAGCGAGCGGGGGGCGAGAATGCGGGTCTCCCCCGCCCACGCCGCCTCCGGCCCGCAGGCCTCCGGACAGATCAGGCCAAGGCCCATGGCCCCCGCGGCGATCGCCGCCGGCAGGGCCCCGGCCACCGGGGCGATCTCTCCATTGAGGTTCAGTTCCCCGATCGCCGCCCACCCGTCGAGGGCGTCCTGCGGGATGATCCCCATCACCGCCATCATGGCCAGGGCGATGGGCAGGTCGAAATGATTGCCTTCCTTGGGAAGATCGGCGGGGGCCAGATTGGCCACCATCCGCCCGTGCGGCAAGGCGAGGCCCAGCCCGGCGAAGGCGGCGCGCACCCGCTCGCGCGCCTCGCCCACCGCCTTGTCGGCGAGGCCCACGACCACGAAGGCGTTGACCCCGCCGACGCGCTGAACCTCGACCTCGACGCGCCGGGCCTCAACCCCCTCGAACGCCACCGAGACCACCCGCGCCGCCATGGTTTGTTCCCTCGCCGCCGCCCGCACCCGACCACACCCGACCGGCGCGATCAAGAACAAAAAGCGAACACGCAGGGCTCCCCCCGGTGTGATCCCATGATGTCACCGAAACCGAGTTGAGCGAACTCTCGCCGAACGCTCTCCCCATTCAACCCTACACGATCCCCCTGATCACCTCGATCCTGTCCCACAGGCGCACCGCGACGTCGGCGCCGCCGAAGCGTTTGAGCTGCTGGGCGCCGGTAGGGGAGGTGACGTTGATCTCGGTCAGATAGTCGCCGATCACGTCGATGCCGACAAAGAGCAGACCGCGCGTTTTCAGCTCCATGGCGATGGTGTCGCAGATTTCCAGATCGCGCGCGGTCAGCTCGACCGCCTCGGCCCGGCCGCCGCGGGCGAGGTTGGAGCGCACCTGACCTTTGGCGGGAATGCGGTTGATCGCCCCCACCGGCTCGCCATCGACCAGAAGGATTCGTTTGTCTCCCCTGGAGATCGCCGGCACGAACTTCTGGGCGATCACCGGCTCGCGGCCGATCATGGCGTGCAGTTCGAGCAGGGCGTCGAGGTTGGGATCGCCCTTGCGCAGCCGCACCACCCCCGATCCGGCGCCGCCATAGAGAGGCTTGAGCACCATGTCGCCATGGCGCGCCTGGAACTCCCGCAGGGCCTCGGCGTCGCTGGTGATCAGGGTCGGCGGCTGCAACCCGGGAAAGGCGGTGACGAAGAGCTTCTCCGGGGCGTTGCGCACCTCCGCCGGATTGTTCACCACCAGGGTGGCCGGGTGGATGGTCTCCAGAAAGTGGGCGGCGCTGATATAGGCCATGTCGAACGGCGGGTCCTGACGCATAAGCACCACGTCCATCTCCGCCAGAGGGCGCACCTCCATCTTGCCCAGTGCGTGGTGGTCGCCGTGGGTGGCGCGCAAATTCAGGGGCCGCCCGCGCGCGAACAGGCGGCCATCGTCCAGCGCCAGCCTCTCGGGGCCATAGACCCACAGCCCGTGGCCGCGGGTCTGCGCTTCCAGCATCAGCATGAAGGTGGTGTCGGTCTCGATATTGATCCCTTCGATGGGATCCATCTGGATGGCGACCTGAAGCGGCATGGATTTTCCCTCGATGAGACCGGCGTTCAGTCGAGCCGCCACGCGTCTCGAATATGGCGCGGCGCCCGGCCGGGCGCGAGGGCGATCAGGTCCAGACGCACCGTGGCGTCCGGCAAACCGCGCCGTGTGGCGGCGAACCCGTGGGCCACCCGCAACAGGGTTTCCCTCTGGCGCCGGCTCACCGCCTCGATCGCGGCGGCCAGCGTGGTGCGGCGCTTGATCTCGACGACGACCACCACCCCGGCCTTGAGCGCGAGAATGTCGACCTCGCCTTGCGGGGTGCGCAGACGAAAACCGAGGATGCGATAGCCCTTGGCCATCAGCCACAGGGCGCACCACACCTCCGCCCGGCGCCCCGAGGCTCGGGCGCGGGAGCCTCTCGCCTGGCGAATCCCCCGCATCCGCTCAGCCGCGCTTCATGGCCAGGGCGCGGGCGTAGAGATCGCGGCGCGGAAGGCCAAGGGCCTTGGCGACCTCGGCGGCCGCTTCGCCCGGAGCGGACCGAGTGAGCGCCTCGGCGAGGGCCGATTCGGCCTCGAGGACGGTGGCGGTGCGCGCGGCGCCCGGCCCAACCAGCACCACCAACTCGCCTTTCGGCTCGGCGAAGGCGGGATCGGCGGCGAGCGCGTCGAGCGGTCCGCGCACCACCGTCTCGTGCAGCTTGGTCAGCTCCCGCGCCACGCAGGCCGCGCGCGGGCCGAACACCGCGGCCATGTCGGCGAGGCTGGCCGCCAGGCGCGAGCCGCCCTCGAAGAAGATCAAGGTCGCTCTCAGCGGCGCCAGCTCGGCGAAAAACGCGCGGCGGCCGGCAGTCTTGGGCGGCGGAAAGCCGGCGAACAGGAACCGGTCAGTGGGAAGGCCGGCCACGGTCAAGGCGGCGAGCGGGGCCGACGCGCCCGGCACGGGATAAACCGCGAAACCCTCGCCGACCGCCTCGCGCACCAGCCGGTAGCCGGGATCGGACACCAGCGGCGTGCCGGCATCGGAGATCAGCGCCACCCGCTCCCCCCGCGCCAGGGCGGCCAACACCTTGGGCCGCGCCCGGGCCGCGCCGTGGTCGTCGTAACGCTCGAGCTTCGCGGAGATGCCATAAGCCGCCAGGAGCCTGCCGCTCACCCGCGTATCCTCCGCCAACACCATCTGCGCTCCGGCCAGCACGTCGAGGGCGCGAAGGGTGATGTCCCGCAGATTGCCGATGGGGGTGGCCACCAGATAGAGGCCCGGGGCCATGGGGCTGCGTTTGAGTTTGGCGAGTGCGTCCGCGCCGGGGTCAATCGTCACCGACGAGCTCCGCGATCAGGCGATCGAGGACGAGGCGTCCGCGCACGGTAGCCGCCATGCGCCCCGCGGCGATCGTGACGAAGCCGTCGAGTGCGATGGCCCGCGCGGCGACTCCGGCAAGGGCGACAAGGTCGTCCATGGACACGCCTTCGAGAGTGCGAAGGCCCATCAACAGTCGTTCGCTCGCCGCCTCGCGTGCGGAGAGGCGTTCGAGCCGGCGGCAGGCGGCGCCCTCGCCGGCGAGCGCGATATAGTCGCCGATCTTGCGCGGCGTGGCGGTGGCGAAGCGACGGGCGCCCGCCAACGTCAGCCGGCCATGGGCGCCGGGGCCGACGCCGACATAGTCCTCCCCCCGCCACCCGGCGAGATTGTGCCGCGAGCGGGCGGCCGCGCCACGGGCGTGATTGGACACCTCATAGGCCTCGAACCCCGCCGCGCTCAGCACCGATTGCGTGGCCTCGTGGAGATCGGCGGCCAGATCCGGCCCCGGCGGCTTCAGGTCTCCTCGGCTCACCGCCCGGTGGAAGGCGGTCCCCGGCTCGATGGTCAGTTGATAGGGCGAGATGTGTTCGGGGCCGAGGGCGACGGCGGCGGTCAGCTCCCTCTCCCACCCCGCCACGCTCTGGCCCGGACGGGCGTAGATCAGGTCGACGGACAGGCGTGGGAAGGCGGCGGCGGCGACGGCCACGGCGCGCCGCGCGGTGGCGGCGTCGTGGTTTCGCCCGAGAAAGGCGAGCGCGGCGTCGTCGAGCGATTGCACGCCGAGGGACAGGCGGTTCACGCCGGCCGCCGCGAGGCCGGCGAAGCGCGCCGCCTCGGCGTCGGTGGGATTGGCCTCGAGGGTGATCTCCAGATCGTCGGCCGCCCGCCAATGGCCGGTCGCGACGTCGATCAGCCCGGCCACCGCCGCCGGCTCCATCAGCGATGGCGTGCCGCCGCCGAAAAAGATCGACACCAGCCGTCGAGGGCCGGTGACGGCGGCGAAGGCGCGGATGTCCGCGGCGATGGCCGCCACGAGCGCGGTCTGTTCCTCCACGCGTCCGCGGTCGCGAACCACGTTGAAATCGCAATAAGGACAGATGCGCGCGCAATACGGCCAATGGACATAGAGGCTGACCGGCGCCGCCCCGGTCAAAAGAGGGCCGCCTCGAGCGCCGCGAACGCCCGCGCCCGGTGGCTGACCGCGTCCTTGGCGGCGGGGTCCATCTCGCCGAAGGTTTCGCCTCCGCCCTGGGGCAGGAAGATCGGATCGTAGCCGAATCCCTGCTCGCCGCGCGGCGGAAAGACGAGCGAGCCGTCGACCCGCCCCTCGACCGCGACCACCGGCCCGCCCGGCCACGCCACGGCCAGGGCGCAGACGAACCACGCGCTGAAATCCTCAGCCCCCGCCTCCGCCAGCCGTCGTTCGACGAGCGCCATGGCGCGCGCGAAATCCCGCGTCGGGCCGGCCCACCTGGCCGAATGGACGCCCGGCGCCCCGTCGAGGGCCGCGACGCACAGGCCCGAATCGTCGGCTACCGCGATCAGGCCGCTGGCGCTCGCCGCGGTCCGGGCCTTGACCACGGCATTGCCGACGAAGGTGGTCTCCGGCTCGTCCGGCTCGCCGAGCCCGAGCGAGCGAGCCGAAACGATCTCGAACCGCCCCTCGAACAGAGCCGCCAGCTCCCGCGCCTTGCCGTCGTTGTGGGTCGCCGCGACCAGCCGCGCGCCGGGTTGCAGTCGAAGGGTCATGAGCGATTCTCCTATCGCCTTTTGCCGCGCGAGGCGACGCACGGCGCGACGTCGAGCCTGCATTGCCGAAATGTAATATCGATAAACGATATTTAATTTGATCGAATAACGATGCGGGTCTATTGATCCGGACATGGACGACGACGGGTCGCCCACTCGAACCACACGGGCCGCTCGGGTCCGCACCGCCAAAGAGGGATTATCGCCATGACCGCCACCAACATGATCAAGATCGTCGATCGCTTCGCCCTGGCCCTGATGAACGCCATCGCCCTGGTCGGCCTGCCGCTCGTCGCCGCCGGCATGCTCGTCCAGTCTTTCTAGAGCAAGAGGGCCGGAGGCGGCATCGCCGCAGGACTGAATCTTGCTCTACAACGAGAGGGCAGGGCTGGATTCGGGCGCCAGGTGGGGTCATCCAGCCTTGGCGGAATGGGCTTTGCCGCCGGCCCCGCTTGGGGTCATCTTCGCCGCCGCCGGATGGGACACACCTCCGGCGGCGGCGATTTGCGTCTGGAACCGATAGGGGGAACATCGCCATGCGCGCCTTGGGACCGGGGTCGGTATCCAGCATCCTGAAAGTGATCCTCGACGTCATTCACTTCGTGCTGTGGGTGGGGGCCGCCTCCATCGGCGTCGGGATCATCGCGGTTCTTCTGCTCAGCGCCAGGCCGGAGCTCGTCGGCTCGTCGATCCATCTTGGGCGCCTCGGGGTCACCGGGCCATGGCTCGCCCCCCTCGCCGCCGCCGGGCTTCTCGCCGTCGGCCTCTATTTCGCCGGCGCGATCGTCATCGTCGGGCGTTTGCGGCGGATCTTCCAGACCCTCACCGCCGGCGATCCCTTTCAGCCCGCCAACGTCGGGCGCCTGAGGACGATCGGCGCGACACTGGCCGTGCTAGAGGTCGGCCGCTATGTGGCCGCGGCCCTGTCGCATGTCCTGTTTCACGGCCGTTTTCACTTCGGCGGGGGGGCGAGCCTGACGACCTGGTTCGCGGTGCTGGCGATCGTGGTCCTCGCAGAGGTGTTCCGCGAGGGGGCCCGGCTGCGCGGCGAGGCGGAGCTGACGATTTAGGCCATGCCCATCCGCGTCCGCCTCGACCGCCTCCTCGTGGAGCGCCGCATGTCGCTCACCGAGCTCGCCGACCGCGTGGGCGTGACCATCGCCAATCTCTCCATCCTCAAGACCGGCAAGGCGCGGGCAATCCGTTTCTCCACTCTGGGCGCTCTGTGTCGCGAACTCGATTGCCAGCCGGGCGACCTCGTGGTCTTCGAACCCGGTCTCCCGGACGATCCGGACGAAGAGGAGGGGGAGTAGACCATGGTCTCCCTCCCCTTCATGGCGAGGGCGCCGCGAAGCGCCGGGTGGGAAGTCTGAAAATTCCGGCGCTCTGGAATCGCCCCACTTCCCCACCCCGACGGCTTCGCCGTCTGTCCCTCGCCACTTCGGGCCACTTCGGGTGAGGGAGGATGAAAATCCTATCCGATCGCTGCCTTTTGCGCCTGAACAAGGCTCGCGATCCCGCCCCGCGCCAGACCGAACAACGCCTCGAACTCGTCTCGTGAGAAGCCGCGCTTCTCGCCGGTGGCCTGGATCTCGACGATGTCGCCGGCGCCGGTGAGGACGAAATTGGCGTCGGCCTCGGCGTTGCTGTCCTCCTCATAGTCGAGGTCGAGCACCGGGACTCCCTCGAACAGGCCGCACGACACCGCCGCCACGTGATCGCCGATCGGCTCGCGGGCGATCACGCCTTCCTCGACCAGCCAGCGGGTGGCCAGTTTCAGGGCCACCCAGCCCCCGGTGATCGCCGCCGTGCGCGTGCCGCCGTCAGCCTGGATGACGTCGCAATCCAGAGTGATCTGCCGCTCGCCGAGGGCCGCCAGATCGACCACGGCGCGCATCGAGCGGCCGACGAGGCGCTGGATTTCCTGGGTGCGCCCCGACTGTTTGCCCTGCGCCGCTTCCCGCCGTCCACGGGTGTGGGTGGCGCGGGGGAGCATGCCGTATTCCGCGGTCACCCACCCCTGACCGCGCCCGCGCAGAAACGGCGGGACGCCCTCCTCGAGGCTGGCGGTGACCAGCACCTTGGTATGGCCGAACGAGACGAGGCACGAGCCCTCGGCATAGCGGTTCACCGCCGTCTCGAGGGTGACGGCGCGAAGCGCGTCGGCCGCGCGTTGAGAGGGTCGCATGACGGCAGGCTCCGGCGAGGGTCGGGCGCCGCTTGCGCGGCCGGGGGCGGCGCTTATCCTCCATCGGATGGGGACTCGTCCATGACCAACCCGCTTCTCGCCCTGCCGACGGCCCGGGGCGCGGGCTTGGCCGAACTCGACGGTCGGGCGCGGGACATCTTCCGCCGCATCGTCGAGACCTATCTGGAAACCGGCGAGCCGGTGGGCTCTCGGACCATCTCCCGGGGTGGGGTCCACCTCTCACCGGCCTCGATCCGCAACACCATGCAGGATCTCGCGGAGCTCGGCCTTCTCGACGCGCCGCACATCAGCGCCGGGCGTCTGCCGACCCATGCGGGACTGCGTTTGTTCGTCGACGGTCTTCTGGAAGTCGGCGACATCGCCGAGGACGACAAGCGCAGCATCGAGGCCAGGCTCTCGGCCCGCGGCCGCTCGTTCGACGAAGCCCTCGCCGAGGCCAGCGCCATCCTCTCCGGCCTCGCCGGTGGCGCGGGTGTGGTGGTCACTCCGGTGCGCGAGGCGGGGGTGAAGCACGTCGAGTTCGTCGACCTCGGTCCCGATCAGGCGTTGGCGATCATGGTTTTCGAGGACGGGGCGGTGGAAAACCGCCTGATGCGGCGCAACGCCGGCATCACCCCCTCGGCGCTGGCGGAGGCCTCCAACTTCCTCAACGCCCGCCTCCGCGGCAAGACCCTGCTCGAAGCCAAACTCGATCTCTCCGGCGAACTGGCCCGCGCCCGCCGCGAGCTGGACAGCGCCGCGGCACGCCTGATCGAGGACGGGCTGGCCGCATGGGGCGGCGGCGAGGGGCCGGAGCGGGCGCTGATCGTGCGCGGCCACGCCAATCTGACCGGCGACCCCGCGGCCGCCGCCGATCTCGACCGAGTGCGGATGCTGTTCGACGATCTGGAACAGAAGGAGGAGCTGATCGGTTTGCTCGACGATGTGCGCGACGCCCAAGGAGTGCGGATCTTCATCGGCGCGGAGACCCGCCTGTTTTCCCTTTCGGGTTCCGCTCTGATCGCCGCGCCCTATATGTCCGGCAGACAGAAGGTGCTGGGCGCGATCGGGGTGATCGGCCCGGCGCGCTTGAACTATGCCCGGGTCATCCCGCTGGTGGACTACACCGCCCGCGCGCTCGGGCGACTCATGGATGGATGACGAAGGACGGAATGACCGACGAATTTTCGAACCAGGACGACGTGGGTGAGACGGACGAAGCCGTCGAGGATCCCGCCCTTTCGAGGCTCCGCGCGGAAACCGCCCAACTCAAGGACCAGGCGATGCGCTACGCCGCCGAGGCGGAGAACACGCGTCGCCGGGCCGAGCGGGAAATCAACGACAGCCGCGCCTACGCCATCCAGAAATTCGCCCGCGACCTTCTGGGGGTGGCCGACAATCTCGCCCGCGCCCTCGAGCACGCGCCGAAGGACGACAGCGACCCCCTCGCGCGAAACCTGACCATCGGGCTCGAGATGACCCAGAAGGAGCTGTTCACCGCCTTCGAGCGCAACGGCATGACCCGGATCGAGCCGGCGGCGGGGGAGCGGTTCGATCCCCACCAGCACGAGGCGGTGATGGAGCAGACCTCGCAGGCGGTGGGACCGGGCGAGGTCATCGGCGTACTTCAGACCGGCTACGCCCTGTTCGGCCGGATCGTGCGGCCGGCCATGGTGGTGGTCGCGGCCAGGGATTCCACCGGGCCGCGTTCGGGCGATGTAGATTCCGCGGAGAAGAGCGCGGAGCGGGCCGGCGCCTCCGACTGACGATCCGCTCCATCCCCGCGAAAAGTCCGTTTCCCCTTTCGCCAGAAGCGCTCTAGTCTGCCAAGTCCCTTCAACCGCCGCGCACGGGGCGATTCCGCGGCGGGGCCGACGTGGACCAAGAGATGAAGCTGACGATCGAGCGGGGCGCGCTTTTGAAGGCGCTTGGACACGTGCAGAACGTGGTCGAGCGGCGCAACACCATCCCCATCCTCTCCAATGTCCTGCTCACGGCCACCGACGAGGGCCTCGCCTTCTCGGCCACCGATCTGGACATGGAAATCGCCGATTCGGCCCCCGCCCGCGTGGAGAGCCCCGGCCAGATCACCGCCCCCGCCCACACCCTCTACGAGATCGTCCGCAAGCTCCCCGAAGGGGCCGACGTCTCCCTCGGATTCACCGGCGACGATCCGCGCCTTCAGGTCCAGGCCGGGCGTTACAAGGTCAATCTGCCGGTGCTGCCGGCGGGGGACTTTCCGATCATGTCGTCCGACGGCCTGACGGGAAAGATCGCCGTGGACACCGCCGATCTCATGCGCCTGATCGACAAGACGCGGTTCGCCATCTCCACCGAGGAAACCCGCTACTATCTGACAGGCATCTATCTCCACACCGTGGTCGAGGAAGGCCGGCAACTGCTGCGCGCCGTGGCCACGGACGGCCACCGGCTGGCTTTGGCCGACATGGTCGCTCCCGAGGGGTCCGTCGCCGCCCCGGGCGTGATCGTGCCGCGCAAGACAGTTCAGGAGGTCCGCCGCCTTCTGGAAGACGCCGGCGAGAGCGTCGATGTCCAGCTCAGTCCGCAAAAGGTGCGCTTCGATATCGGCCGCGCCGCCCTCACCTCCAAGGTGATCGACGGCTCCTTCCCCGACTACACCCGGGTGATCCCGCGCGAGAACCACCGGATGATGACCGTGGACAACGCCATGTTCGCCGCCGCCG
This sequence comes from Caulobacteraceae bacterium, assembly GCA_039935235.1. Classification (GTDB taxonomy): domain Bacteria; phylum Pseudomonadota; class Alphaproteobacteria; order Caulobacterales; family Caulobacteraceae; genus Acaudatibacter. The sequence continues at coordinate 5,510 of JBDTKQ010000099.1, read as the reverse complement.
TCGACCGGGTGGCGACCATCTCCTCGGAAAAGAGCCGCTCGGTGAAGTTGTCGGTGGAGACCGGCCGCATCGTCCTGACCGTTCGCAACATGGAGACCGGGCAGGCGGTCGAGGAGGTCGAGGCCGACTATGACGGCGATCCCTTCGAGATCGGCTTCAACGCCCGCTATCTGATGGACGTCACCGCCCAGATCGCCGGCGAAACCGCCGAATTCCGCTTCGCCGAGCGCGGCGCCGCGGCCACCATGCTCGACCCGGTCCTCGTCCTCGATCCCAAGGACGCCGACGTGCAATATGTGCTGATGCCGCTGAGAGCCTAGGTGAATCTTCCCTCCCCTTCATGGGGAGGGTGGCGCGAAGCGCCGGGTGGGGAATGGATGAAGACATCCCGATGCTCCCGCACCGTGGCGCTTCCCCACCCTGACCGCTTCGCGGTCTGTCCTTCCCCGTAAAGGGGCGGGAGGAAAAAATGCGCTCGCGGATCGATCAGCTCCTCCTCACCGATTTCCGCTCCTACGTCCGGGCGGAGCTCAATCCAGGCGGACGGACGGTCTTCCTTTTCGGGCCGAACGGGGCGGGCAAGACCAACCTTCTGGAGGCGATCAGTTTTCTCTCGCCAGGGCGCGGCTTGCGCGGGGCGGACCTCGGCGAGGTCGGCCGCCGGGAGCCCGGCGAGAGCGAGGGCCGGGCGTGGGCTGTCTCCGCCCTGATCGGCGGATCGGAGGGCGCGACACGGATCGGCGCCGGGGTGGAAACCGGATCGGCGACGAGGCGCAAGGTGCGGATCGACGGCGAGGACGCCGGGGCGGGCGCCCTGGCCGACCGCGTCCGGCCGATCTGGATCACCCCGGCTCAGGACCGCCTGTTCCTCGAGGGTCCCGGCGCGCGCCGGCGATTCTTCGACCGGCTGGTGTTCGCCGCCCTCCCGGCCCACGCCGGCGCCGTCGCCGCCTATGAGCGGGCGTTGCGGGAGAGGACTCGCCTCCTCGCTGACGGGGCCGTCGACCCGGTGTGGCTCACCGCCCTCGAGACCCGCATGGCGAGAGCCGGCGCGAGCGTCGCCGTCGCCCGCGCCGACACCTTGCGCGACCTTGCCGCCGAGACGGCCGGGCGTGGCGACCGGGATTTCCCGAGGCCCGACCTTGGCCTCACCGGCGAATGGGAGACGCTGGCGGCGTCCGGCGCGGCGGTGGGAGAGATCGCCGGGCGTCTCGCCGCCGCCCTCGGCGCCGGCCGCCCGCGCGACGCCGCCGCGGGCCGCGCCCTCGCCGGACCCCACCGCGGCGATCTGACGGTGGTCCATGCCAAAAAGGGCCGCGCCGCCCAGGACTGTTCGACCGGGGAGCAGAAAGCCCTGATCATCAGCCTGGTTCTCGCCCAGGCGGCGCGACTTTCCCGTGCAATCTCGGCGCCAAATCCTATATTGTTGCTGGACGAGGTCGCCGCGCATCTGGATTCGATTCGCCGCGCGGCGCTCTTCGACGAGATCGAGGCGCTTTCGCTCCAGGCTTTCCTGACCGGGACGGACAAGGCTCTGTTCGAAACCCTCGGGGGTCGCGCCTTGGGCGTTCACGTCGACGCCTCCCGCCTAACCCTGACGGATAGCTGACCATGACCGCCGACGAACCCACCGACCCCGCCAACCCGGCGCCGGATGACTACGGCGCCGACTCGATCAAGGTGCTCAAGGGTCTCGACGCGGTGCGCAAGCGTCCCGGCATGTACATCGGCGACACCGACGACGGCTCGGGCCTGCACCACATGGTCTATGAGGTGGTCGACAACGCCATCGACGAGGCGCTCGCCGGCTTCGCCACCCGCGTCGAGGTGATCCTCAACGCCGACGGCTCGTGCACCGTGACCGACGACGGGCGGGGCATTCCCACCGACATCCACGGCGGCGAGGGGGTGTCGGCGGCCGAGGTCATCATGACCCAGCTCCATGCCGGCGGGAAGTTCGACCAGAACGCCTACAAGGTTTCCGGCGGTCTGCACGGGGTTGGCGTGTCGGTGGTCAACGCCCTTTCCGACTGGCTGCTGCTGAAGATCTACCGCGCCGGCGAGGCCCACGAGATGCGGTTCGCGCGCGGCGATACGGTGAAAGCCCTGGCCGTGACCGGCGTCGCGCCCAGGCGGGAAAACGGCGAGTTCCTCACCGGGACCGAAGTGACCTTTCTTCCCTCCCTGAGGGTCGCGGCGGAGTCGGGGACGTTCCTCCACATCGATTTCGACCGCAAAACCCTCGAGCATCGCCTGCGCGAGCTGGCCTTTCTCAACTCCGGGGTGGTGATCTATTTCCGCGATCTCCGCGGACCCGAACCTTTCGAGGAAGTGCTCCACTACGAGGGCGGCGTGGAGGCCTTCGTCCGCCATCTGGACAAGGCCAAGACCCCTTTGCTCAAGACCCCGCTGGTGATCCGCGGACGGCGGGAAAAAGTGGAGATCGACCTCGCCCTGTGGTGGAACGACACCTACCACGAGACCATGCTATGTTTCACCAACAACATCCCGCAACGCGACGGCGGCACCCACCTGTCGGCCTTTCGCGGCGCTCTTACCCGGGTGATCACCAACTATGCCGAAAGTTCCGGCGCGACCAAGCGCGAGAAGATCCAGGTCACCGGCGAGGATGCCCGCGAGGGATTGACCTGCGTACTGTCGGTCAAGGTGCCCGACCCGAAATTCTCCTCCCAGACAAAGGACAAGCTGGTTTCATCCGAGGTCCGCCCGGCGGTTGAGGGGCTCGTCGCCGACGGCATCGCCCAGTGGTTCGAGGAACATCCCAACGAAGCCAGGCAGATCATCCACAAGATTTCCGAGGCCGCCGCCGCCCGCGAGGCGGCGCGCAAGGCCCGTGACCTCACGCGCCGCAAGTCGGCCCTCGACATCTCCTCCCTCCCCGGAAAGCTCGCCGACTGTCAGGAACGCGACCCCGCCAAGTCCGAGCTGTTCATCGTCGAGGGCGATTCCGCCGGCGGCTCGGCTAAACAGGCGCGCAATCGGGAGAATCAGGCGGTGTTGCCGTTGCGCGGCAAGATACTCAACGTCGAGCGGGCGCGATTCGACAAGATGCTGGGCTCCGAGCAGATCGGCACGCTGATCACCGCTCTTGGCGCGGGGATCGGCCGCGACGACTTCAACATCGACAAGATCCGCTATCACCGCATCGTGGTGATGACCGACGCCGACGTCGACGGGGCGCACATCCGTACCCTACTGCTGACCTTTTTCTTTCGTCAGATGCCCGAGGTCATCGAGCGCGGTTACCTCTACATCGCCCAGCCGCCGCTCTACAAAGCCGCCAAGGGCAAGGCCTCACGCTATCTCAAGGACGACGCCGAGCTGGAGGCCTTTCTCGTCGACGAGGGCCTCGACGGGGCCGAGCTCGATCTCGCCTCGGGCGAGCGGATGACCGGCCGCGATCTGGCGGACCTCACCCAGACCGCCCGCCAGGCCAAGGCCAATATCGAGCGCCTCGCCGCCCGCGCTCCCGCCTTCGCCATCGAACAGGCGGCTCTGGCGGGGCTGCTCGCCGATCCGCGCACCCTTGCCGCCGGCGCCCGGCGTCTCGATCTGTATGCGGAGGAAGGCGACGGCGGCTGGGCGGGAGAACCGGCCCAAGGCGGCGGCTATGTCTTCCGGCGGGTCAAGCGCGGGGTGTCGGAGACCATCGTGCTGGACGAGACCATGCTGCATTCGGCCGACGCCCGGCGCCTGGGCGAACGGGCCGCCCGGCTGGCCGAGACCTTCTCCCTCCCGGCCGTCTTTCGCCGCCGCGACAAGAGCCAGACGATCCGCGGCCCCCTCGATCTGGTCGCGGCGGTGTTCGAGGCGGGGCGCCGTGGACTGACGATCCAGCGCTACAAGGGTCTCGGCGAGATGAATCCCGAGCAGCTGTGGGAGACCACGCTCGATTTCAACGCCCGCACCCTCTTGCAAGTCAAGGTCGACCATGCCGACGACGCCGACGGACTCTTCACCCGCCTGATGGGCGACCTGGTCGAACCCCGCCGCGAATTCATCCAGGAAAACGCCCTCGACGCGGAGGTAGACGTCTAGGCCCGGCGTCGCCGCGCCAACTCAGCACGCCACGGCCGAGAGGTGTCCGGCGGCGGCGAAGTCCAGCAGACTCGCATCCCGGGTCATCAAGCGATAGTTCAAGGTGCGGGCGCTCGCGACGATGATCCGGTCGGCGGGGTCCCGAAGCCGGGGACCTGGAAGAAACGACGAGGAGACCAACATGCCCGGCGTCAGCGGGGCAAGATCGAATCCGGTCTCCAACAGGTCGTCGAACCACCCTCCCGGATCGCGGGACAGGGCAAGCCGTCCGCGAGAGACCAGCAGACCCACCTCCCAAGCGGAGATCGGGGAAATGGCGATCGTCCCGCCCGCGTCCTTCACGCGCGTGATCGCTTCCTCGGCATCTCGCGCGATGGGGACCCCCTGAGCGATCCAGATGGCCGCGCAGGTATCCAGAAGAATGGAGCGGTTCACGATTCCGCCGCATCCCAGATCTCGCCGGTCGGCGCGGTCAGGTCGACACCTTGAGGCACATGTACAGTTCCCGCCATGGCGGCCCGTACACGGGCGAGAAAACTTCTCGGCGACCCTGTCGGAGGCGTCGCGGGAGGGGCCGGTCTCGTTTCCGGACGGGCGCTCGGCCCCGCGACCCGCCGAAACACAAGTTTCCGTGCGCCGACGTTCACCCGTTCTGATCTGAAGCCCGCCTCAAGCCACACTCTCGTCATTGTATTATTTGAGGTATTATTGCTCCACCACGCCGGGTGATTGACGGCCTTGGGCGGCAAGCTGGCGCCGATCACCTTCTCGATGTCCGAAAACGACATGGGCGCCTCAGCGGTGGGCTGCCCTCTGAGATAGTCGCCCAGCGGATCGTATTTGCTGGTCATTGGCTCGCCTCCTTCGCCACCACGAAACGCTCCTATGGGTGTCCAACCTTCTGCAGTCAACACTGTTAGACTACATGTAGGCCGCACGTCGCGGTCCGTTCAAATCCCGGCGAAACGACCGTTGACGCCGCGCGTTTGCTTCAAGTGAAGGGAGACGCGTCATGGCCGAACTGACCACAAAGGGGCGAAACAGGCTTCCCGCCGCCGATTTCGCCGAACCCGACAAACGTGCCTATCCGGTGGAGGACACGCCTCACGCCCGCGGCGCCAGGGCGCGCGCGCGCCAGGCCGTGAGGGCCGGGCGGATGTCGAAGGCCGAGGAAAAGAAGATCGCCGCCAAGGCGGACAAAGTGCTGAAGACATAGGCTTCGGCGACCAGCTACCGTTCCCCGGACCCGACCATTTCGATAACGGCCGGTCCGTAGCGCTCGAGCTTGCCCGCGCCCACCCCGCCGATGCCGGCCAGAGCCTCACGGGTGGCGGGGCGGCCGCGGGCGATGTCGGCGAGGGTCTGGTCGTGGAAGATGACGTACGGTGGGACACCCTGCCGCGAGGCCTCCTCGCGCCGCCACGCGCGGAGAGTCTCGAACAGGGCAGTCT
>JBDTKQ010000098.1:0-5784 GCA_039935235.1 Caulobacteraceae bacterium | reverse complement strand
CAGGGCCTCGCCGCCGCGCGCCGGCTGTTCGGCGCCCTCGACATCGAGCCGGAAATCCGCGACGCCCCCGGCGCCCGTCGCCTCGCGGCGATCGACGCCACCGTCAGGCTGGAGGATGTCTCCTTCGCCTATGGGGCCGCCGCGCCGGTGCTCCACGGCGTCACCATCGAGGCGCGGCCCGGAGAGATCGTCGCCCTCGTCGGTCGCTCGGGGGCGGGCAAGAGCACCGTCCTCAATCTCATCCCCCGGTTTTACGACGTCACCGGCGGCGCACTGACGGTCGGCGGCGAGGATGTACGGGCCGTCACCGTCGCCTCTCTGCGCAGCCGGATCGGCCTGGTCACCCAGGAACCCTTCCTGTTCGACGACACCATCGGGGCCAATATCGCCTATGCCAGGCTGGACGCCGGCGAGGGCGAGATCGTCGCCGCCGCCCGCGCCGCCGCCGCCCACGACTTCATCGCCGCCCTTCCCGATGGCTACGACACCCTCGTCGGCGAGGCCGGCGCCCGCCTTTCCGGCGGCCAGCGCCAGAGGATCGCCATCGCCCGCGCCTTTCTGAAAGACGCCCCCATCCTTCTGCTCGACGAGGCCACCAGCGCCCTTGACAGCGAGAGCGAGGCCCAGGTCCAGGCCGCCCTCTCGCGGCTGATGGCGGGCCGCACGACCCTGCTCATCGCCCACCGGCTGTCCACCGTGCGCGGGGCGGACCGCATCCATGTCCTGGACGAGGGCCGCGTGGTCGAGGTCGGCGGCCATGGCGAACTGATCGCCCGAGGCGGCCTCTATGCCCGTCTCGCCGGGAGCCAGGGGCTGGACCGACTGTCCGAAGCGGCGGAATGAGGCGGCTGTTCCGCGCGCCGGCGGTTCAGCGCGCCCTGGCCGGGGCCGTCGCCGCCTATATGGAAGCGGTGATCGCCACCCTGCGCTGGCGGTGCGAGAATATTGAGGCGGTGAGCGCAGCCCTCGCTTCGCCAAAGGGGGCCATGGTGCTGTTCTGGCACGGACGAATCGCCCAGGCGATCGCCTGCCGGCCGTTCCTCGAGGGCCGCGCGCGCCGGGCGATGATCTCCCATTCCCGCGACGGGGCCTTCATCGCCCTTGCCGCCGAACGTCTCGGTTTCCCCGCCATCCGCGGGTCGAGTGGGCGCGCGGGCCGGGTCCTCGCCAAGGGCGGGGCCGACGCCTTTCGCCGGGCGCTGGACGCTCTGGCCGCCGGAGAGATCGTTCTGGTCACCCCCGACGGGCCCCGCGGGCCGGCGCTGAGCGTGCCGCGAGGTCCGGCCCTGCTCGCCCACCTCGCCGGATGCCCGGTCTATCTCCTCGGCCTCGCCGCGCGCCCGGCCCTGGCCATGGGGAACTGGGACGCCGCCCGCGTCCCCCTGCCCTTTTCCCGCGCGGCGCTGGTGATCGACGGTCCCGTGGCGCCGCCGCCCGGCGACGACGAGGCGAGCCTCGAGGCGGCGCGGACGGACTGGCGCGGCCGGATGATCGCCGCCGGGGCGCGGGCCGAATCCCTGGCGCGCGCGTGACCGATCGCCTTCCCCTGACGCTGCGGCTCTATCGCGCGACCGCCGCCGCCCTCGCGCCCCTCGCGCCCGGGGTGCTGGCGGCGCGTGCGCGGCGGGGCAGGGAAGACGCCGGCAGGCTCGGCGAGCGTCTCGGCCGAAGCGAACGGGGGCGTCCCGGCGGACGCCTCGCATGGCTGCACGGGGTGAGCGTCGGCGAGAGCCTGTCGCTCCTGCCCCTGATCGAGCGGGTACGGGCCGAGCGGCCGGACGCGGGCGTGCTGGTCACCAGCGGCACCCGCGCCTCGGCGGAGATTCTCGCCGACCGGATACCCGAGGGCGTCATCCACCAATACGCCCCGGTGGACACCCCCGCGGCGGTGGCCGGGTTCCTCGACCATTGGCGCCCGGACCTCGGGGTTTTGGCGGAGAGCGAGCTTTGGCCGGGCCTGATCCTCGCCGCCGAGGCGAGGGGCGTTCGCCTCGCCCTGGTCTCGGCGCGGCTCTCCCCGCGCAGCGCCCAAGGCTGGTCGCGCGCCCCAGCCGCCGCGCGCCGGCTCCTCGGCGCCTTCGATCTGATCCTCGCCCGCGACGAGGACGCGGCCGCCGTTTTGCGCCGGTTGGGGGCGAGCGTGTCCGGCCTCGCCGATCTGAAGTTCGGGGCCGCTCCGCCGCCGGTCGACGCCGCTGAACTGGCGCGCGCCCGAGACGCTCTCGCCGGTCGGCCCCTGCTCCTCGCGGCGAGCACCCACTCCGGAGAAGACGCGATTGTGCTGGACGCCTTCGCCCGCGCGCGCGGCGCCGGCTCGCCGCTGCTGGCGATCGCGCCCCGGCACCCGCGACGCGGCGGAGAGATCGAGACGCTCGCCCTGGCGCGCGGCTTCGCCACCGGGCGTCGCGGGCGATCCACCGCCGTCGCCGGCCTCGATGTCCACGTCGCCGACACCCTGGGCGAGCTTGGCCTGTGGTATCGGCTGGCGGCGGGCGCCTTCGTCGGCGGGAGCCTGTCGCCGGGCGTCGGCGGCCACAATCCCCTGGAGGCGGCGAGGCTCGGATGCCCCGTCGCCGTCGGTCCGCACACCGGGAACTGGCCGGTGTTCGAGGTGCTGGAACGGTTCGCGGCGGTCACGCGCGTGGCCTCGGTCGAGACCCTGGCGACGTGGTTTCGCGCGGCTCTGGGCGGCACGGACGATCTTCGGGCGGCGGTCGCCCGGGCGCGCGCGTGGGTCGAGGCCCGGGACGACGAGGCCCGCGAGGCGAGCGGGCGCATTGTCGCGCTTCTGCCGCCATGAGCATCCCCACCCCGCGCTGGTGGTACGACCGGGCGCCGCGCCGCCGGGGAGGGGCGATGCGGCTGTTCCTCGCGCCCGTCTCGATGATCTGGACGTGGGCGGGGGCGCGGCGGATCGCCCGCGCGACACCGGTCGATCCGGCCGTTCCGGTGATCTGCGTGGGCAATCTCACCCTCGGCGGGTCGGGCAAGACGCCGGTGGCGCGGGAGATCGTCCGGCTGCTGACGATCCGCGGCGTCGCGCCCCACGTCCTCACCCGCGGCCACGGCGGAAACCTCGCCGGCCCGGTGAGGGTCGATCCGGCGCGGCACACGGCCGCCGAGGTAGGAGACGAGGCGCTGATGCTGGCGGCGGACGTCCCGGTGTGGGTGGCGCGCGACCGGGCGGCCGGGGCGCGGGCGGCGGTCTCGGCCGGGGCGGAGGCGATCGTCATGGACGACGGCCACCAGAACGGGGGCGTGAGGAAGGCCCTGTCGCTGGTCGTCGTCGACGGTGAGACCCGCGACGGCGAATGGCCCTTCGGCGACGGACGGGTGTTCCCCGCCGGACCGCTGCGCGAGCTGGTCGCCGCCGGTCTCGCCCGCGCCGACGCGGTCATCGTCCTTCTCCCCGCCGACCTCGCCGCCGCCGATCCGGAGCTGTTGGCGCTGTTCGGGACGCTCCCGGTCCTGATCGCCCGGCTCGCGCCGACCGCGCCGCCGCCCAAGGGTCCGCAACTCGCCTTCGCCGGAGTGGGCAAGCCGTGGAAGGTGGAGCGGGCGCTCAAAGCCGCCGGCTGCGACCTCGCCGACTTCGCCGCCCTTGCCGATCACGCCCCGCTGACCGAGGCGCTGCTCACCCGCCTCGCCGCCCGCGCCGCCGCCCTTCGCGCCGGCCTCCTCACCACCGAAAAGGACTGGGTCCGCCTTTCGACGGAATGGCGGGCGCGCGTGACGGCGTGGCCGGTGCGCGCGGTGTTCGAGGACGAGGCGGGGGCGATGGCCGTGATCGAGCGGGCGATGGGGGGACGAGGGACAGGGGCCTGGAGACGGTGACGGCAATGGTGGACCGGGGCATTGACCCATCTTATTCACGGTGACGACGGTTGAGGGGCATGGCGCGCCGGGCGCGGGTTCTCGCTTTGCCTTTTTCATCGCTGCTCGGGCTGAGGTGTTGAGCTCCGAAGGGGTGGGGTGCGGGGCGGTTCGGTTTGACGGGCTTGGCCCGGCGGGTCAGGCGGGCGCTTCTCTGAGGGCGCCGGCGCGGTGACGGCGGCGCAGGTAGCCGGCAGCCTCCTTGCCCGAGGGGGTCTTACCGGGCGAAGGATCACCGCCATGGCGTAGGTCAGGCGCACGATGGTCTTCAGATACGGCGCGGTTTCCCAGCGCGAGATCGTCGGTTGCGAGCAGAGATCGCCGCCGCTGACCGGTATCGTCACTCATGGCGGTCGTGGCGCCTTCGTGACTTGGAAACAGGTGAGTGTAAGCAGACAAAACTTATTCCAAATCAGCCGGTTAGGCTGCGCCCGTCAGCCCATTTTCAGCGCTGCCGTGAATAAAAAGGGCTAGGGGGCTGCCGCCTCCAGGCGCTGGCCAACGAGGGGCTGGCCTTTTGGGTGTTTATGGGTGAATTATCGGGTGCATGATCAATACAGCCTCGATCACTATCACACCGGATCTGCTGGTTCTCATCGCCGAAGTCGATGAGTTCAAAGGAGCGTGGCGCGCGCTGGGCACACTGGCGCCCGAGAGATTGTCGGCGTTGCGGCGCGGCGCCACGATCGAGAGCATTGGCTCATCGACCCGGATTGAAGGCAGCCGCCTGTCCGATCGCGACGTCGAGCGTCTGCTCGCGAACCTCGAAATCAAGGCCTTCGACACCCGCGACGAACAGGAGGTCGCCGGCTATGCCGAAGTGATGGAGACAGTTTTCGTCGCCTGGCAGGATATCGCCTTTACGGAAAACCATGTTCGCCAACTGCATCGGGACCTGCTGGTCTACAGCGAGAAGGACGCCTGGCATCGAGGTTCCTACAAGACCACGCCCAACAGCGTCGCGGCCTTTGATGCGGACGGCAAGCAAGTCGGCGTCGTCTTCGAGACTGCCTCGCCCTTCGGCACGCCCCGTCGCATGGAGGAGCTGATCGCCTGGCTGAACGAGGCCAGGGCGGAGCGGGTGCTGCACCCCCTCCTGATCGTCGCGGTCTTCGTGGTCGTCATTCTGGAGATCCACCCCTTCCAGGACGGCAATGGCCGTGTGAGCCGGGTGCTGACCACTCTGCTCCTGTTGCAGGCCGGCTATGCCTATGTCCCTTACAGCTCGCTCGAAAGCGTCATCGAGCAAAGCAAGGAGGGCTACTATCTCGCCCTTCGGCAGACCCAGGGCACGATCCGCTCAGACGCGCCCGACTGGCAGCCCTGGCTGCGGTTCTTCCTGCGGTCGATGCAGCAGCAGATGCGGCGACTGGCCAACAAGGTCGAGCGCGAGAAGCTCTTGCTCTCGGCCATGCCGGAGCTGGCCCTGCGGATCGTCGATCACGTCCGCGACCATGGCCGCGTCACCATAGGCGATGCGGTCACCCTGACCGGCGCCAACCGCAACACCTTGAAGGAGCATCTGCGGATGCTCGTCGAGCGACGCCACCTGGTGCAGCATGGCGTCGGCCGAGGCACTTGGTACAGCCTGCCTTAGATTGACGGGGAGGGGAGGGACCCCGCCCATACGAGGACATGTCCTCGTGTGGACACCTGGACACCGCGCCAACCATTTCGGGTGTCTGCGGGTGTGTCATTGGGTGAGAAACAACCTCCAGCGCATATCTGAAGGAGGGACGATGGCGGAGAACGAGGCCCACGGGGCCGAGCCCCAGGATGCGGCGGCCGAGGCGTTCGAGGCGCTTGGGGCCGAGGTCGCCCAGCTCCGCACAGCGCTGAAGAGCCTGCCGAGCACGGCGCCGGACTACTCCGCTACCCTGGCGGCTATCGCTCAAAGCATCGCCGCCATGG
>JBDTKQ010000097.1:0-3494 GCA_039935235.1 Caulobacteraceae bacterium | reverse complement strand
CGCGCCGAGGTTCTCGAACTTATCGGAAAGTTCGATTTCCTTGGCGACGGTGACGCCGTCCTTGGTCGAGCGCGGGGCGCCGAAGGATTTTTCGATCACCACGTTGCGGCCCTTGGGGCCGAGGGTCACCTTGACCGCATTGGCCAAGATGTTGACGCCGCGCAACATGCGGTCGCGCGCGTCGGAGGAGAAATAGACGTCTTTGGCAGCCATGGTTCTGAGGCTCTCTCTTGAAATTGGGGGGTTATCGGGGAACGAAGGTGTCGCGGGCGCCTAGTCGAGAACGCCGAGCACGTCGCTTTCCTTCATGATCATCAGGTCCTCGCCTTCGAGCTTGATCTCGCTGCCCGACCACTTGCCGAACAGGATCCGGTCGCCGGTCTTCAGATCGAGAGGCTGGATCTTGCCGCTGTCGTCGCGGGCGCCGGGGCCTACCGCCATGACCTTGCCTTCCTGAGGCTTTTCCTTCGCGGTGTCGGGGATGATGATGCCCCCCTTGGTCTTTTCTTCTTCCTCGACGCGGCGGACGAGGACGCGGTCGCCAAGCGGACGAAACGCCATGAATGTCTTCTCCCAGGTTCCAGTTGGTTGATGCGGCGCGCGGGGGGCGGCGTTGGCAGCCGACCCGCGTGAGTGCCAACAGGGCGCAAATAGGCGCCGGGGCCTTGCCAGTCAAGGCGCGAGCGTCGAAATGAGCATTTCGGGAGGGCGCCGATCGGAGGCGCGGGAGAATCGGGTCCGATGAAGATCGATCGTTTTCTGGACAATCTGTTTCGCGACGGGTCGCTCGAGGTGACCCTTCCGGGCGGCCGCCGGACGGTGGTCGGCGACGGCTCGCCGCCGACCGCGGCGGTTCGTATCGCCGACAGTCTGACCCTGGCCAAAATCATGGCCAGCCCGTCGCTCGGCGTCGGCGAGGCCTATATGGACGGCCGCCTGACGATGGAACGCGGGTCGATCCACGACCTCGTCGATCTCGCCTCGCGCAATCTCAGCCGAAGGCCGGTGCGTCCGCGGCCGGGCGCGCTGAAGCGTTGGTGGGTCCGCCAGCTTCGCGAACGCAACGAGCGGGTCGGCGCCAGGCGCAACGTCGCCCACCACTACGATCTCTCGGTCGAGCTCTACCGCGCCTTTCTCGACGCGGACATGCAGTATTCCTGCGCCCTTTTCGAGGACGCGGACGCCGGACTCGAGGCGGCGCAAACGGCCAAGAAGCGCCACCTCGCGGCCAAGTTGCTTCTCGAAGACGGCCAGAGGGTGCTCGATATCGGCTGCGGCTGGGGCGGCCTGGCCCTGTCCCTGGCGGCATGGGCCGGGGTGAAGGTGGACGGGGTCACCCTCTCGACCGAGCAACTCGCCACCGCGCGAGCCCGCGCGGAAGCCGCCGGTCTGGCCCAGCGCGTGTCGTTCTCGCTGACCGACTACCGCGACGTCGCGGGACCCTACGACCGGATCGTCTCGGTGGGCATGTTCGAACACGTGGGCCGGCCCAACTACCAGGTCTTCTTCGACGGCGTCGCCCGGCTTCTCACCGACGACGGGGTGGCTCTCATCCACTCGATCGGCCGCGCGGAGGGGCCGAGCACCACCGATCCGTTCACGGCGAAATACGTCTTCCCCGGCGGCTATATTCCGGCGTTGTCGGAGGTGTTGCCGGCGGTGGAGCGCGCCGGCCTGTGGGTGACGGACATCGAAATCCTCCGACTGCACTACGCAGAGACCCTGCGCTGCTGGCGCGAGCGTTTCGCCGCCCGGCGGGAGGAGATCGCGGCCCTCTACGACGAGCGGTTCTGCCGCATGTGGGAATACTATCTGATCGGCGCGGAGATGGGCTTCCGCCACGGCGGCCACATGAACTTCCAGCTTCAGCTCAGCAAGCGGGTAGACTCCGTGCCGATGACCCGCGGCTATATCGACGATGCCGAACGGGCGCTGGCCGCCAAGGCGCGCAAGGCCGCGTAGAGACCCTTCTCGTCCCTCACCCGAAGCGGGGAGGGACGGACCGCGAAGCGGTCAGGGCGGGGACGTGCCGATCGTCGAGATCATCCGGGTATTTTTCACCCTTCCCCACCCGAGCTTCGCGCCACCCCGCCCACAGAGGGGAGGGCGGAACCTACCGCGAGCCGACCGGCATGCGCTCGGCGTCCCGTTCGGCGCGGATCTTCGCGTGCAGGTCGCCGTATTTGGCGAACTCCATGCGGGCGATGGTGCGGTTGTGGACCTCGTCCGGGCCGTCGGCGAGGCGAAGGGTGCGCTGGCTGGCGTACATCCGGGCGAGGCCGAAGTCGCTGGTCACCCCGCCGCCGCCGTGCGCCTGGATGGCGTCGTCGATGATCCGCAGGGCCATATTGGGGGCCGAGACCTTGATCATCGAGATTTCCAGCCGCGCGGTCTTGTTGCCGGCCTTGTCCATCATGTCCGCCGCCTTCAGACACAAGAGCCGGTTCATCTCGATGTCGGTGCGCGCCGTGGCGACCCTTTGCTCCCATACCGAATGCTCGGAGATGTATTTGCCGAAGGCCTTGCGGCTCATCAGCCGCTTGCACATCCGCTCGAGGGCGATCTCGGCGGCGCCGATGGTGCGCATGCAGTGGTGGATGCGGCCCGGACCGAGGCGGGCCTGGGAAATCTCAAAGCCGCGGCCCTCGCCGAGAATCAGATTGTCGACAGGCACCCGGACGTCCTCGAGAAGGACCTCGGCGTGACCGTGCGGGGCGTCGTCGTAGCCGAAAACGGGGAGCATCCGCAGCACCTTCACCCCCGGGGCGTCGAGGGGAACGAGGATCTGCGACTGCTGCTGGTGGGGGGCGGCGTTGGGGTTGGTCTTGCCCATGGTGATCGCCACCTTGCAGCGCGGATCGCCGACGCCCGAGGACCACCATTTGCGGCCGTTGAGCACATAGTCGTCACCGTCGCGGTCGATGCGGGTCTCGATGTTGGTGGCGTCCGAGGAGGCGACGCCCGGTTCGGTCATAAGAAAGGCCGAGCGGATTTCCCCGTTCATCAGCGGCCGCAGCCAGCGCTCCTTCTGCTCGAGGGTGCCGAAGCGGTTGAGCACCTCCATGTTGCCGGTATCCGGCGCCGAACAGTTGAACACCTCCGAGGCGAAACCCACGCGGCCGAACATCTCGCAGATCGGCGCGTATTCCATATTGGTCAGCTGGATGCCCTCGAACTGGAAGGTGTCCTCCAGCGGCGGCACGCCGGAGTGCGGCGGCATGAACATGTTCCACAGGCCGGTCTTGCGCGCCTTGACCTTGAGGTCCTCGACGATCGGGATGACCTTCCACCGATCTCCCTCATGCGCCTGTTGTTCATAGATCGGCACGGCCGGATAGATATGCTCGTCCATGAATTCGCCGACGCGGCGCATCAGATCCTTCTGGCGCGGGGAATAGTCGAAATCCATGGTGGCGACCCTCATTCAAACGGATGTTTGAAGCGTTTTCGCATGGGGGATAGCGGCGGGCAAGACCGGGGGGCAAGCCTCGGGA
>JBDTKQ010000096.1:0-8004 GCA_039935235.1 Caulobacteraceae bacterium | reverse complement strand
GCGTCCTCCACACAGACTCGATTTTCCGACACCCGAACTGCCCGCGTCCAGTGAATTGTCGGCATGTGCGTCCCCCCCCTTCAAAACCCAATCCGCCGTCGTCCCGCCCCCGGCTTTGCCGCCGCCTCTTGCGCCAGCATCGCCGCGAGCGCCGTCGGCCCCCGTTCGCCCAAAAGCTTGGCTTTGCGCATGACGAGCGCGAAATCGCCCGGCGTCAAGCCGTCCACGGCGGCCAAGCCCCCCGCGGCCTCGACCCCGAAGCTGCGCCGGAACGCCTCCCGCGCCTGATCGGCCGTCATCGGCAGAAAGCGGACCTTGAACAGGAACCGCCGGGCGGTCGCCGGGTCGAGGCTGTCCATCAGATTGGTGGTGCAGGCGAACGGCCAGGGGTGGCGCTCCATCCCGGTGAGCATCTCGTTGACCTGGGTCACCTCCCACGAATGGTGGGCGCCGGCGCGGTCGCGCAGCAGGCTGTCGGCCTCGTCGAGGATCAGCATGGCCCCCTCGTCGGCCGCCTCCTCGAAGGCGCGGGCGATGGCTTTTTCGCTGTCGCCGACCCATTTGGAGATCAGGTCGCAGGCGCGCTTCTCGACCACATCCAGGCCCAGGCGCGCGGCCAGGTGGCGAGCGTAGGCGCTCTTGCCCGTGCCCGGCGGCCCGTGAAGGCAAAAGGAGATGCCCGCTCGCCGCCGCCGGTGACCCTGTCGGCGAGGCGCGCCAAGTTGCAATCGGCGGCCGAGAGGGCGGGATCGAAGGCAAACCCGCCCGCGGTCAGAGCCGGGGCCGGCGCGCCCTCCAGGGTTGCGACGATGGACAGGGCGGCGCGGCGGACGTCGTTCTCCCTCCCGCCGGAAAGCTTGGCCGCGCGCACCGCCAGATCCATCACCGCCGGTGCGGCGCGCACGCCGGCAAGGGCGTCGAGGGCGGCCGCCGGGAGGCGCAGTTTGCGCCGCCGGGCGATGCGCTCGACGATCCGCCGGCGCACCGGCGTCCCCGGGCGGGGAAAGCGGACGGCGAGGGTCATGCGGCGCAGCACGGCGGCGCCGATCTGGTCGTGATGATTGGTGATCCACAGCGTCGGGGCGGCGGTGCGCTCGACCAGGCGGTTCATGAACACCTTGGAGCCGGCGCGCGAGGCGGCGTCGTCGTCGTCCACCCCGGTGAAGATGTCGTCGGCCTCGTCGATCACCAGCAGGGTTCGCCCGGCGCGGGCGGCCAGGGAGCGGGCGACGGCGTAGGCGGCGATCCGGTCGCCGCGGTCCGGCTCCTCATCCTCCGCGCCGCTCTCTCCGACGAACATCGCCTTGGCCCCGATCCGCTCGGCCAGGGTGCGGGCGAACTCGGTCTTGCCGGTCCCCGGCGGCCCGTAGAGGAGCACGTTTATCCCCTCCGCCCGCGCGGCCAGGGCGCCGGCGAGGACCCGCTCGGCGAGGGCGGCGGCCTCGCCCAGATGAGCGAAATCCTCCCACGCCAGTTGCGCGCGGCGCGGCTTGCCGACGAGGACGCCCCGCAGGCGCTCCGGATCGCTCCCCTCGAGCCGGGCGATCTTGAGCACGGTGCGGGAAACCGCGAAGTCCCCGCCGTGGTGGTCGTCCAGCAGCCCCAGCAGGCGCAGCGGCCGGCCGGGCTGGAGCACCTCGCCGACCTGCCGGCGCTCGGCGCCGCTGAGGATCGCCAGGGAGTGGACGTTGAATTCGCCGCGGGGATTGCCGGACTCGAGGATGCAGCACAGCTCTTCGACCCGCTTGAAAAGGTGGAACCTGACCCCCGCGCGCAACAGATCGGCGTCACGCCGGCCGAGGCCGAGGGTCTCGCACAGCCAGATCATCCGGCGCTCGAGGTTCGACGGCGGCGGCGGCGTGCGCGCCGGCGCCCTGACCCGCGCGAGCATCGGCGCGAACGCGGCCCATGTCTCCCGGTCGATCCGGCCATCCCGCTCCTCCAGCACGTCGGGGTCGATGACCGGCTCGGCGACGCCCAGAGCCTCCGCCTGCTCGAACAGCCATCGCGCCAGCGCGCGCGACGGCCGCCTCGCGCGGTTGGCGACGCCATGGGCCACCGCTTTCAAGGCATAGGCGCGCAACAGATCCCGCTCGAAACGGTCCATCCGAAATCTCCCCTCTGGCAAGGGGCGAAGTATAGCCGCCAGCTACGTCAGATTCGGACGTTTCTACTCAGTCGCCGATAAACGCAATCGCGACCGCCCTCGGCGGCGAACGTAGCCCCCTCCGTCATCCCGGAACGACCCAAAGCGAAGCGGCGTATCCGGGTCCCAGGGGGTTGAGCGACCGGCCGCAAACGGGATGGTGAAGCGATGGCGCGGAGCCACTCCACTATCCGTCATCCCGGAACGACGCGGAGCGGAGCGGAAGCGACGTATCCGGCACCCAGGCGACCGGGTCGGGCGCCGATCGCCATCAACAGGCGCCCCCTCTACCATGCGTCGACGAACCTCCGGGGCGGCGTGCGCCTCGCTTTGCAGGTCTTCAGGCCCTGGACGATCCACTGGCGGGTGTCGGCGGGGTCGATGACGGCGTCGATCTCGAGCATGGCGGCGACGTGGCTCGCCTTGCCCGCGGCGTAGAGATTGCCCAGCAGCTTGTCGTAGAGCGCCTGTCTTTCCGCGCCCTCCAGCGCCTCGAGTTCGCGACGCCAGGCCAGGCGGACCGCGCCCTCGAGCCCCATGCCGCCGAACTCGCCGGTCGGCCACGCCGCGCAGAACACCGGGGCGAGGGTCGAGCCGCCGGCCATGGCCTGGGCCCCCAGTCCATAGGCCTTGCGCAAAACGACCGCGAACATCGGGGTCCCCAGGCGCGCGGCGTTGATGAACAGGCGCGAGGTCTTGCGCACCGCCGCCGCCGCCTCGCTGTCCTGACCGACCATGAATCCCGGGGTGTCGATCAGCGAGAGCACCGGCAGGTCGAAGGCGTCGCACAGCTGAAGCAGGCGCGAGCCCTTGTCCGCCCCGTCGCAGTCAACGGCGCCGCCCAGGTGTTTGGGATCGTTGGCGATCAGCCCCATGGGCCGGCCCTCGATGCGAACGAAGCCCGCGATCAGGCCCGGGGCGAAAGCGCCGCGGAGCTCCAGAAACGAACCGGCGTCGGCGAGGGTCTCGATCACGCCGCGCACCTCATAGACGCGCAGGCGATTTTCCGGCACCGCGCGGCGAAGCGTCCTCTGATCGGCCGCCGTCCACTCAGGCAGAGGCCCCTGAAAATAGGACAGGGCCTGTTTGGCCAGGCGCGTGGCGTCGGCCTCGTCGGCGGCGAGGATGTCGACCACGCCGTTTTGCGTCTGCACCGCCATCGGCCCGATGTCCTCGGGCGCGAACACGCCAAGGCCGCCGCCCTCGATCATCGCCGGGCCGCCCATGCCGATATTGCACTTTGCCGTGCAGATCAGGATCTCGCTCATCCCGGCGAAAGCCGCGTTGCCGGCGAAACAGCGGCCGGACACCACGGCGATCTTGGGGACGACGCCGGCAAGCTGGGCGAAGGCCTTGAAGCTGGGCGTGGAAAGACCGGAGGCCCCGCCGCCGTCGGTGTCTCCCGGCCGGCCGCCGCCGCCCTCGGCGAACCACACCAGCGGCAGTTCCTGATCGGCGACGATCTCCAAAAGCCGATCGGTCTTGCGGTGGTTCATATGACCCTGGGTTCCGGCCAGTACGGTGAAGTCGTAGGCCAGGGCCGCGCATCGTGCCGCCTCCGGGGCGAAGTGGGCGCCGTTGACCGCGCCGACGCCGCAGATCAGCCCGTCGGCGGGGCTCATCTTCAAAAGCTCCTCAGGCGAGCGGCGGCGGCGCTGGGCGGCGAGGGCGAAGGCGCCGTATTCGAGGAAGCTCCCCGGATCGACCAGATCGGCGATGTTTTCCCGAGCCGTGCGCTGGCTCCGCCCGCGCCGCCGCGCCACCGCCTCGGGGCGGGCGTCGTCGCCGATGGCGCGCCAGCGGTCGAGCACCTCGGCCAGATCGGGGCGGATATGGTCGGGATCGACGGCCGCGCCCCCGTCCGCCGCCACCTCCGCCACCGCCTCCGGAGCGATGAAGACGATGGCGTCGCCCTTCATCACCACCGCGCCTCGAACCTGGGCGATGCGCGTCACCCGCCCGGAGACGGGCGCGGCGACCACGTGCTCCATCTTCATCGCTTCGAGAATGGCCACCGTCTGGCCCTCGCGCACCAGGTCCCCCTCGGCGACCTCGACCGCGCCGACGGTGGCCTGAAGCGCGGCGAGCACCGGCAGGGCGCCGTCGATCGGTTCGACGGGCGCGGCGGCGCGCGGGGCCGCCGCCGCTCCGAAGTCGGGAACGCCGAACGCCGCCGCCGCCGCGATCAGGGCGCCGGCGTTGGCCTCGATGAAACCGGTGGTCGCCTCTCCCGCCGTCACCTCCAGGCGCCCGAGGATCGCGCGGAGCACCGAAAGGTTGGTCGCCGCCCCCTCGATGCGGAACTCGCCAAGGGCGCGGATCGCCCGGCGCGCGGCGGCCTCGAGGGTCGGCCCGCGAACGATCACCTTGGCGAGGAGGGAATCGTAGGCCGGATTGGTGACGTAGCCGGCGTAGCCACAGCCGTCGACCCGCACGTTCGGTCCCGTCGGCGGCTCATAGACGCCGAGCACGCCGCCGGCGGGCGTCGCGCCTCCGTCCGCGTCGAGGGTTTCCAGATTGACCCTGGCCTCGATGGCGAAACCGTCGGCGGCCGGGGCGGCGGCAAGGCCGATGGCGCGGAGGGTCTCGCCGGCGGCGAGGCGGATTTGCGCCGCCACCAGATCGATCCCGGTCGTCGCCTCGGTGACGGTGTGCTCCACCTGAAGGCGGGCGTTGGCCTCGATGAAGGCGAAGTCCCCGCCCTCCGCGTCCACCAGAAACTCGACGGTGCCCAGGGTGCGATAGCGGACCATGGCCGCCACGCTCACCGCCGCCTCCGCCAGTTTCGCGCGCAGATCGGCCGACAGATTGGGCGCCGGGGCGATCTCGATCAGTTTCTGGCGGCGGCGCTGGAGCGAGCAGTCGCGGTCGCCGATGGCCAGAACCCCGCTCCGGTCGCCGGCGATCTGCACCTCGATGTGGCGGGCGCTCGCGATCAGGCGCTCGGCGTAGAGGCCGCCGTGACCGAAAGCGGCGACCGCCTCGCGGGCGGCGGCGGCGAAGGCGTCCCCGATCTCGTCCGCCGCGCGGACCACGCGCATGCCACGCCCACCGCCGCCGGCCACCGCCTTGATCATCATCCCCGCGCCGGGCGCGAGGCCGGCGAAGAAGGCCTGGATTTGCGCGAGATCCGCCTCGCCGGTTCCGGCGATCACCGGAACCCCGGCCCGCGCCGCCAGGGCGCGCGCTTTCGTCTTGTCGCCGAAGGCCTCGAGGGCCTCTGGCGAGGGGCCGACGAAGGCGATGCCGGCGGCGGCGCAGGCCCTGGCGAAGGCGGCGCTCTCCGCCAGAAAGCCATAGCCCGGGTGAATGGCGTCGCAGCCGGCGGCCTTGGCCGCGGCGATCACGGCGCCGATGTCCAGCCACGCCGCCGTCCCCGATCCGGGAAGAGCGACGGCGGTCTCGGCGGAAAGCACATGCAGCGCGCGCGTCGTCGGTGGAACAGAGCGCCACCGACGCCAGCCCCAGATCGGCGGCGGCCCGGGCGATACGGATGGCGATCTCGCCGCGGTTGGCGATCAGCAGTCGGGAAAAGGTCATGTCGCACCATAGAAACCGCCCGCCCCGGGGCAATCGCCAAGATGGTCCCGGCGACTATGAAGCCATGGCGCGCGTCACCAGATCCGGCTCTGTGGCGATGATCTTCAGGAGCGCGCGCGCCGGTCCGGTGGGCCGACGATGACCCTGTTCATAGCGTCACCCGCCGCGCGCGGGCCAACTCCCCGGAGGTGAACAGGGGCGCCGTATCCGGGTCGGTGGCGATCTGCGCAGCGATCCGCGCCTCGGACATGGCTTTGAGAGCGGCCCGGTCGATCTTGGAAAGATCAACCTCCGCGCGGGTGCGCCTGACGATACTCATCTCGTTCCCTTCCGATGGCAGTAGCTTCGACGGTGTGCAAGGTCGTTCAGAATTTCAGTTCCTCCCCCCCCGCGCGAAGAAGCGAGAGGGGGGATTTGGGCCGCCTTGACTCTCCCGGACTCCCTTCTAGAACAAAAAGGGAACAAACGGAGTCCGGTTTTGTCGATGTCTCGCCAGTCGAGTCTGGAGGCGGTGCGGGCGCGGATCGCCGCGCTCGAGGCGCCGGCCACCCCTCGCCGAAGGGTGCAGGCTTTCGGCGATGCGCGTCTCGACCGCGTCTTTCCGGGGGGTGGCCTGCCGCTGGGCCGCTGGCACGAGGCGGGCGGCGAGGGCATGCAGATCGAGACGGCGGCGGCGGCGGGAGCCTTCGTGGCCGCACTCGCCGCGCCCCTCGCCGCCCGCGGGACGGTGATCTGGGTGATGCGCCGCGACGATCTCTACGCTCCGGGCCTGGCGGGCCTCGGCTTTCCCGCCGAGCGGCTGATTCAGGTTCTCGTGCGGGACGAGGCCCAGGCCTTCGCGGCGATGGAGGACGCGCTGGGTTGCCAGGGCGTCGCCGCCGCCATCGGCGAGGTCGAGGGCGCGGACCTGACCGCCGGACGGCGCCTCCAGCTCGCCTGCGAGAAGCACGGGGCCACCGGGTTTTTGATCCGCCGGCGGTCGTTCGGCGGGGCGAGGCAGGGCGACGGGGCGGGATCCGCCGCCGCCACCCGCTGGCGCGTCGCCCCCGCGCCCAGCGAACCGGCGGTGGGAGAGCCGGGACTCGGCGCCCCCCGCTGGCGGGTCGGCCTCGACCGCTGCCGGGGGGGCCGGACCGGATCGTGGCTTATGGAAAAAAGGGAGACGGACGATGGAGCGCACCCTCTGCGCGTGGTCGCCGCTCTGGGCGATCGCCAACTGGAGACGCCGCAACCCCTCCGCCGCGCGGGGTGAGGCCTTCGCCCTTCTCGCCACCTCGCGGGGCGTGCGACGGCTGGCGGCGGTGGACGCCGGCGCGGCGGCCATGGGCCTCTTCGCCGGGCAGAAGGCCGCCGACGCCGCCGCCCTCGCGCCCGATCTGGTCACCGCCGATGCCGCGCCGGAGGCCGACGCCGCGGCCCTCGTCGCCCTGTGCGACTGGTGCGCCAGGTTTTCCCCGGCGGTCTCGCCCGACCCGCCGGACGGATTTTTCCTCGACATCGCCGGCATCGCCCATCTGTGGGGCGGCGAGGCGGCGATGGCGGCCGATCTGGCGGCGCGACTGGCGCGAGGCGGGATTCCCGTGCGCGTCGCGGTCGCCGGCTCGGCCGGAGCGGCCTGGGCGCTGGCCCATTTCGGCCCGGACCGGACGATCGTCGGCCCCGGCGAGGCGGCGCCCGCTCTGGCGCCATTGCCGGTCGCCGCCCTGCGCCTCGAAGCCCGCACCGCCGCCCAGATCGCCCGCCTCGGCCTGACCACCGTCGGGCGCCTCGCCGCCGTCCCCCGCGAGGGCCTGCTCCGGCGGTTCGGCCGCGAGCCGGTCCTTCGCCTGGACCAGGCCATGGGCAAGGCCGCCGAGGCCCTCGTCTTCCGCCGCCCGCCCACGCCGTGGCTGGCGCGGCTGGCCTTCGCCGAGGCGGTGAGCGCGCCGGAGGATCTCGCCCGCGTCACGACCGATATCTGCCGGATATTGTGCGCCCGGCTGGAAGACGAAGTCATGGGCGCCCGGCGTTTCGAGCTTTGTTTCCACCGGGTGGACGGCGCGGCGTCGCGCCTCGCCGTGGGCCTCGCCCTGCCGGGACGCGAGGCGGCGGCCGTCGTCCGGCTGTTCGCGCCCCGGCTGGAAACCGTCGATCCGGGCTTCGGCGTCGAGGTGGTCACTCTGGCGGCGATGGCGGTGGAACCCCTCTCGCGGTGTCAGCGGCGGCTGGACGACGCCGGGGAGACGGCCCCCGAAGACGCGATCGCCCCCCTCGTGGACCGGCTGACCAATCGTCTGGGCGAGGGCGCGGTGTGGCGGGCCGACGCCTTTCCCAGCCAC
>JBDTKQ010000095.1:0-5505 GCA_039935235.1 Caulobacteraceae bacterium | reverse complement strand
TCCTTCTTCGTGCGACCGGTCTCTGTTTCGAGCACTCCTTCGAGTTCACGCAAGCGCGCGATCGAACCCGACACAGTGCGCCAGTTGGTGAGCGTGCCGCCCAGCCAGCGGTGGTTGACGTAGTATTGCGCGCAACGGCTGGCGGCGATGGCCACCGGGTCCGACGCCTGGCGCTTGGTGCCGACGAACAGCACGCGGCCACCGGAGGCGGCGACTTCGCGCACCTTGACCAGGGCCTGGTGCAGCAGCGGAATGGTCTGCGACAGGTCGATGATGTGGATGTTGGAGCGGGCGCCGAAGATGTAGCGCTCCATCTTCGGGTTCCACCGGTGCGTCTGGTGGCCGAAGTGGGCGCCCGCTTCGAGAAGCTGACGCATGGTGAACTCGGGTAGCGCCATGAACCTTTTTTCCTTCTTCCGGTTCGTGCCTCCGCGTGACCAACCCCTTCGAGAAGGGGACCGGAACGGAAAGGCGCGGATTTTTCCCGCGTCTCGCCGAACGTCTCGCGTGCGTGATGGAGCGGTCAGATAGAGCATGGCGGCGAAAACGCAAGCGGCGCGTGGGGTGGCCGGTCAGCCGGGGCCTCACGCGTCTTCGAGAAAAGTCACCCCCGGTGCGATCTTGAGGGCGCCGCGCATGGCCGGGTCGAGCCGGTAGCGGCCCGGAAGCTTGACCTCGACCTCCCGGCCACCGGCGAAGGCGGCGACGAAGGTCACCTCGGCGCCCCCGTTCGGCGCGGGGGCGAGGCGGCTTCGCAGAACCTCGAGTTCGGTGACCGCCGGCGAGACGTGTATCCGCAACCCATGGGGGGCCTTGTCCATCGCCAGTTCGAGCGGTTCGGCGTCGTCGCCAAAAAAGCGCACCTCGCCCTCGCTCGCCTTGGCCCGGACCCTCAGCGCGATGGCGCGCCCGGGCTCGAGACTATCGCGGCAACGGCGCAGAACCTCCGGAGGAAAGAGAACCTCGTACTCTCCGGTGGGATCGGAAAGCGAGACGAAAGCGAACTTGCCGCCGCCGCTCGAAGAGGTCCGTTCCTGTCGTCGCCGCACGACCCCGACCATGCGGAAGGCCTCGGTCCCCGCGGCGGCGGCGGCGAGGGCTTCGATCAGAAAGGTGGTGCGGCGGCGGCGGAGGGGCTCGATCATATCGTCCAGCGGATGACCGCTCAGGTAAAAGCCGACGGCGGCGAGTTCCTCGTCCAGTTGCTCGACGGGGTTCCACGGCTCGGTCTTGGGCAGTCGCGGGCGGGCGGCGTCGATCTGCTCTCCGAAAAGGGACTCCTGAGCCGAGGCGCGGTCAGCGGCCGTGCTCTGCGCATAGCCCATGAGCTGCTCGGCGGCCGCCACGATCTGGGCCCGCGCCGAATGGATCGAGTCGAACGCGCCAGCCCGCGCGAGGCTTTCCAGCGCCCGCCGATTCACTTGCCGCGGATCGACGCGCTCGAGGAAATCGAACAGGCCCGTGAACCGGCCGCCGGCGCGACGCACCTCCACGACATGTTCCATGGCCTGCAGGCCGACGTTGCGCACCGCGCCCAGCGCATAGAGCACCTCGCCACCCTCCACCTCGAAATCCGCTCCCGAGCGGTTGATGTCGGGAGGGCGGATGGCCACGCCCATCCGCCGGGCGTCCTGATAGAAGACCGCCAGCTTGTCGGTGTTGGAGATGTCCAGGCTCATCGACGCGGCGAAGAACTCCACCGGGGCGTTCGCCTTCAGCCACGCCGTTTGGTAGGCGATCAGCGCATAGGGCGCGGCGTGGCACTTGTTGAAGCCGTAACCGGCGAACTTCGCCATGCGCTCGAACATGGCGTCGGCGTCGCGCGGATCGAGGCCGTGATCGGCGGCGCCGGACAGAAAGCGCGCGCGCTGGAGGTCCATCTCCTCCTTTTTCTTCTTGCCCATCGCCCGGCGAAGCAGATCCGCCTCCCCCAGCGAATAACCGGCGAGGATCTGGGCGATCTGCATCACCTGTTCCTGATAGACGATCACGCCATAGGTGTCGGCGAGGGCCGCCTCGAGGCCCGGAAGAATGGTCACCGGCCGGCGCCCCATCTTGCAGTCGACATAGTCGTCGATGGAATCCATCGGTCCAGGCCGATAGAGCGAAATCAGGGCGGTGATCTCCTCGACGGAGGCCGGCCGCAACTTGCGCAAGGTGTCGCGCATGCCCTGGCCTTCCATCTGGAACACCCCCACCGTGTGACCGGAGGAGACCAGATCGTAGGTCGCCTTGTCGTCGAGTGGCAGAAGATCGATAGCCAGCGCCCGGCCCCGCCGTTCCAGATGCTTCACCGCCCGGTGGATCACCGTGAGGGTTTTCAGGCCGAGGAAGTCGAACTTCACCAGCCCCGCGCTCTCCACCCATTTCATGTTGAACTGGGTCGCCGGCAGGCTCGAGCGGGGATCGCGATAGAGGGGCGCCAGCTGCGTGAGCGGGCGATCGGCGATCACCACGCCGGCGGCGTGCGTGGATGCGTTGCGATAGAGCCCCTCGAGCTGGAGGGCGGTTTCCAGAACCTGGGCCACGGCCTCGTCCTCGCGTCGGGCGGCCTGCAGGCGCGGCTCGATTTCGATGGCCTTGGCGAGGGTCACCGGATTGGCTGGATTGTTGGGGATCATCTTGGCCAGACGGTCGACCTGGCCAAGAGGGAGCTGCATCACCCGCCCGACGTCGCGAAGAACCGCCCGCGCCTGGAGTGTGCCGAAGGTGATGATCTGGGCGACCCGGTCGGCGCCGTACCGTCCCTGCACATAGGCAATGACCTCCTCCCGCCGCTCCTGGCAGAAATCAATGTCGAAATCGGGCATGGAGACCCGCTCCGGATTGAGGAAGCGCTCGAACAGGAGACCGAATCGCAACGGGTCGATGCCGGTGATCAGGAGCGACCAGGCCACCGCCGAGCCGGCGCCCGAGCCGCGTCCGGGTCCCACCGGGATGTCGTGGGCCACCGCCCATTTCATGAAGTCGGAAACGATCAGGAAGTAGCCTGAAAAACCCATGGACTGGATAACGCCGATCTCACGCTCCAGACGGTTCCAATACGCCTCCTCCCCGGCCGCCGGCGGCGCCGCTGCGAGGCGCCCCCGAAGACCCTCGCGCGCCTGCTGGGCCAGTTCCTCGTCCTCGCTGCGGCCGGCGGCCGTGGGAAACCGCGGCAGGATCGGCTCACGCTTGGCGACCATGAAGGCGCACCGCCTGGCGATCTCGACGGTGTTGTCGCAGGCTTCCGGCAGGTCGGCGAAGAGGGTCCGCATGGCCGCGGCGCCCTTGAACCAATGCTCCGCGGTCACCCGCCGCCGCTCGGCCTGGTCGACGTAGGCGCCGTCCTGAATGCACAACAGGGCGTCGTGCGCCCGCCACAGCTCGGCCCTGGCGAAATAGACGTCGTTGGTCGCCACCACCGGTACACCGTTGTCGTAGGCCCAGCCGACCAGGCCGCCCTCCGCCATCGCCTCGCCGGGCGTCCCATGGCGCTGGAGCTCGACATAAAACCGGTCGTCGAACGCCTGTCGCATCCTCTCAAGGGCGTCCCGCGCCTCGCTCGTGCGTCCGGCGGCGAACACGGGATCGACCGGGCCGTCCGGACCGCCGGACAGCAGAATCAACCCTCCGGCGCGCGCCTCGACCTCGGCCCACGGCACGTGCGGCGCCTCGCTCGCCTCCACCTCGAGGAAGGCGGCGGACGACAGTTCGCATAGGTTGCGCCATCCGGCCTCGTTCTGGGCGAGGAGAACAACGGTGGGCAGCCGCGCCCACCGCTCGGGCGGCCCCTCGCCGATTCCGCTCACCGGCAGGGCGCAGCCGACGATCGGCTGCACCCCGGCGTCCTTTGTCAAAACCGAAAACTCGAGGGCGCCGAAAAGATTGGCCCGATCGGTCAGCGCCACCGCCGGCATCCCTTCCGAAGCCGCCAGCTTGCCGATCGCGTCCGCCTTGATCGCTCCCTCCAGCAGGGAATAGGCCGAGCGGACCCGCAGGTGAACAAAACCGTCGCCAAGGGCGCTCATCGCGCGGATGTCTCCGTATGTAGCCGGCCGACTCACCTAGGCGAACTGAGCGACCTGACACACCATCCAGACGAAGGACGCCACCGACGCAAGCGCCAGCGCCTCACGCGCGAACCGAATCATGGGGATAGCCTCCGAAAAAGAACTCTAGCGCGGCAATGTTTCCGTTTTGTTCCGACGGGTCAAGGGGGCGGCCGAAGCGGCGGACGCATCTTCCGCTTGCGATTCGGCCCCAAATCGCGATTCCTCGCCGCTCGCCGTACGCAGGGACGACACATGACCGAAGACCCCTACATCCTGATTACCGCCGATACCCACGCCGGCGGCAGCCACGCGCAGTACCGGGAGTATCTCGATCCTTCGCTGCGCGAGGCGTTCGACGAATGGCGCGGGGGCTATCGCAATCCGGCCCCGGAGCATTTCGGGAGCAAAAAGCTGCGCAACTGGGACCTCGAGCTGCGCACCCGCGACCAGAACAGCCAGGGCGTGGTCGGCGAGGTGGTGTTTCCCAACACCGTGCCGCCGTTTTACCGCAAGAGCATCGTCACCGCCCCGCCGCCACGACCGGAGGAGTATCCCCGGGCCCTGGCGGGTATCCGGGCCCACAACCGCTGGCTGAAGGATTTCTGCGCCGAAGACCCGGTGCGGCGGGCGGGGATCGGCCTGATTTTGCCCAACGACGTCGACGAGGCGCTCGAAGACATCCGCTTCATCGCCAACGCCGGCCTTCGCGGCGGGGTGCTTCTGCCCCTGATCCCGCCCGATTGTTCGTGGCTGAAGCCCCTCCACGATCCGTGGTGGGACCCGATCTATGCGGCGATCCAGGACCATGACCTGGTGATGAATCAGCATTCCGGCGCCGGACTGCCCGACTACGGCGCGGGGCCGTCGGCCGAAGCGCTGTGGATGAGCGAGGTCACCTTCTATTGCCAGGCGGGTTTTCGGCAACTGATGATGGGCGGCGCCTTCGAGCGATTCCCGAGGCTCAAATACATCCTGACCGAGAGCGGCTGCGCCTGGGTCGCGCCGGTCCTCGCCCAACTCGACCGCATTCACATGGGCTTTGTCGCCGGAGCCATCGGCGAGATGAACTACGCGGGCATGGAATGGGGTTTGAAGGAAAAGCCCAGCGACTACGCCGCCCGCAACTGCTGGTACGGCGCGAGTTTTCCCAGCAAGGCGGAATTGGCGGGCATCGACGCGGTGGGCGAGGACCGGGTTTTGTGGGGTAACGACTATCCCCACTATGAGGGAACCTTCCCCTATAATCTCGAGTCCCTGCGACTGACCTTCGCCGACGTCCCCGAGGCGCGGCGCCGCAAGCTGTTCGGCGAGAACGCCGCGGCCCTCTACAAGTTCGACCTGGACGCGCTCCGACCACTGGCCGCGCGGGTCGGCCCGACCCCGGCGCAGGTCGACGAGCCCCTCCCCCGCGCGTCCATCCCGCGCGATTCGACCTGTTATCTGTTCCAGAACGCGCTGGCGGGCCTCTAGC
>JBDTKQ010000094.1:0-9020 GCA_039935235.1 Caulobacteraceae bacterium | reverse complement strand
CGCCCGCTTCAACACCGAGGCGTAGGCGCGATCGAAGACGAGGCCGGCCCCGGCGATCAGGGTCCCGGCGCGCACCGCCTCGGCCTCGCCCCGCGGAGTCAGGTCGACATCGACCCAGCCGGTGAAGCGGTGGTCGAGATTCCACTGGCTCTGACCGTGACGCAGGAGAACGATCCGGGGCATGGCCTTCCTTGGAGACGAATGGGGAGGATCCGGCCAAGGCCGAGCCCCGGCGGGGTCAAGCGCAGCGAATGGCGCCCCCTCGCAAGCGCCGCTATAGCATCCCGACCATGGGCGACCGCGTTTTTTTTCTCCTGATCGCCCTGGCGGCGGCCGCCGCAATCACCCTGGCGCTGGTCTGGCCCCAGGGGATCGGCGCGCCCTCCCCGCCGCCCTTCGACCACCGCCTCGATCATGGGGGGCATGAACCGGCGGCGGCCCCAGCCGTTTGACGCCCGGCCCCCTCCTGGGCCAGAGGACCCCCATGCTCCCCCTTCCCCGCGACGACCTCACTCCCAATACCCTCGCCTACGAGACCACGCCCCTGGTGAAGGCCACGGGTTTTCGCGAGTACGACGCCCGCTGGCTCCTCGGCTCGGAGATCAATCTTCTGGGCATCCAGGCGCTGGGCCTTGGGCTGGGGACCTATCTCCACGGGCGGGGTGAGCGCCGGATCGTGGTCGGCCACGACTTCCGCTCCTATTCGGGGTCGGTGAAACAGGCCCTCACACTTGGACTGATCGCCGCCGGCTGCGAGGTTCTCGACATCGGCCTGGCTCTCTCGCCCACCGCCTATTTCGCCCAGTTCGATCTTGCCGCCCCGTGCGTGGCCATGGTCACCGCCAGTCACAACGAGAACGGCTGGACCGGGGTGAAAATGGGCGCGGGTCCGCCCCTGACCTTCGGACCCGAGGAGATCGGGGCGGTGCGAGACATCGTTCTGGGCGGCAAGGGTGTGGACAGGGCCGGCGGCTCGGTCGCCCATATCGAGGGCGAGGCGGAACGCTACATCGCCGACGTGGCCTCCCGCTGCACGCTGAAGCGTAGATTGCGGGTAGTGTGCGCGTGCGGCAACGGCACCGCCGGGGCCTTCGCTCCCGAAGCCCTGCGCCGCATGGGGGCGGAGGTGATCGAGATGGACTGCGCGCTGGACTGGACCTTTCCCCGCTACAACCCCAATCCGGAAGACGTCGAGATGCTGCACGCCATGGCGGCGGCGGTGAAGATGCACGGGGCCGATCTCGCCCTCGGCTTCGACGGCGACGGCGACCGCTGCGGGGTGGTCGACGACGAGGGCGAGGAGATATTCGCCGACAAGATCGGCCTTCTTCTCGCCCGCGACCTCGCCCCGCTTCATCCCGGCGCGAAGTTCGTGGTCGACGTCAAATCCACCGGCCTCTACGCCACCGACCCGGTTCTGGCGGCCAACAACGCCTCCACGCTCTATTGGAAGACCGGCCACAGCTATATCAAGCGCAAGACCGCCGAGATCGGCGCCTTGGCCGGGTTCGAGAAATCGGGACATTTCTTCCTGAACGCCCCTTACGGCCGCGGCTACGACTGTGGCCTCACCGCCGCGGCGGCGATCCTCACCATGATGGACCGTGATCCGGGCCGCTCGCTGAGCGATCTGAAGCGTTCGCTCCCGGTCGCCCACACGTCCCTGACCATGAGCCCGTACTGCGCCGACGAGACGAAATACGCCCTCGTCGAGGAGATCGTCGGGGAGTATCGGGCGCTGGCCGCGGCGGGCGGCAAGATCCTCGGCCGCGGCATCGCCGATCTGATCACGGTCAACGGCGTTCGCGTGGCCCTCGACGACGGCTCGTGGGTGCTCGTGCGGGCCTCGTCGAACAAGCCGGAACTGGCGGTGGTGGTGGAGAGCACCCGATCGGCCGACGACATGCGGGCGCTGTTTCGCGAGGAGGTCCGGCCGAGGCTGACGGCGCACAAACAGGTCGGCGACTACAACCAGGAAATATGATCGGGCCGTCTGACCTTTCTGAAATCCCGGGGGTTTTTGAACCATGCGCGTGGTGATGATCGGTACTGGCTATGTCGGCTTGGTGTCCGGCGCCTGTTTCGCCGACTTCGGTCACCAGGTCACCTGCATCGACACCGACGCGCCCAAGATCGAGCGGCTCAACGCCGGGGTCATGCCGATCTACGAGCCGGGTCTGGCCGCGATCGTCTCGCGCAACGCGCGCGAGGGGCGCCTCACCTTCGCCGCCGATGGCGACGCGGCGATCGGCGCGGCCGACGCGGTGTTCATCGCCGTGGGCACGCCGTCCCGAAGGGGGGACGGCTTCGCCGATCTGACCTATGTCCGCGCCGCCGCCGAAGCGATCGCCGGCCTCGCGCGGGGTTTTACCGTGGTGGTCACCAAGTCCACCGTGCCCGTGGGCGCCGGCGACGAGATCGAGGCGATCATGCGCCGGGTCGCCCCTCATGCCGATATCGCCGTGGTGTCGAACCCGGAGTTCCTGCGCGAGGGTTCGGCGATCGAGGACTTCAAGCGGCCGGATCGGGTGGTGGTGGGCCTGAACGACGACCGCGCCCGGGCGGTGATGAGCGAATTGTACCGCCCGTTGAGTCTCAACGAGACGCCCATGATGTTCACCGACCGGCGCACCTCGGAACTGGTCAAATATGCCGCCAACGCCTTTCTGGCGATGAAGATCACCTTCATCAACGAGGTCGCCGACCTGTGCGAGAAGGTCGGCGCCGACGTCCAGCAGGTGGCCCGCGGCATCGGCCTCGACAAACGGATCGGACCGAAGTTCCTCCACCCCGGTCCGGGCTATGGCGGCTCGTGTTTTCCCAAGGACACGCTTGCCCTGATGCGCACCGCCGCCGAGGTCGGCGCGCCGCTGCGGCTGGTGGAAACCACCGCCGCGGTCAACGACGCGCGCAAGAAGGCGATGGCCGGAAAGGTGGCGCGGGCCATGGGCGGCGACGTCGCGGGCAAGACCATCGGCGTCCTCGGCCTCACCTTCAAACCCAACACCGACGATGTGCGCGACGCCCCGTCGCTGGAGATCGTGCCGGCGCTGATCGCCATGGGGGCTCGGGTGCAGGCCTTCGATCCGGAGGCTCGAGAGGCGCGGCAGAGGCTGCGGGACGTCGACTTCCGCGACGGGCCCTACGAAGCGGCGACGGCGGCCGACGCGCTGGTGATCCTGACGGAATGGGATCAATTCCGCGCCCTCGACCTCGACCGGCTGAAGGCGCTCATGCGCACGCCGCTGATCGTCGATCTTCGCAACGTCTATCCGCCGGAGGAACCACGGCAGCGCGGCTTCACCTACGTCAGCGTCGGGCGGCCGTAGGAGACGCTCAGTGGCCCCACGGTTGGGCGGCCCAAAGCGCCCCGGCCCAGAAGGCGCCGCCCAAGACGACCACGAACAGCAGGCAGGCTACCGACCCGCCGCCCGCGGTCGCCGCCATGGGCGCGCTGGCGGCCTTGCCAAACAGTCGTCGCATCTTTCCTCCCCCGAGGGGCGCCGCGTCGCTGGAGCGGCCAGCCGCGACACCTGCCGCAGTCTAGGCAAAACCCGGGCGACATGTCGAGACTGTAATGTTTGGGCGCGGGCGGGTGTGGCCCCGGCCTTATCGCGCGGCCTGTTTCACCGCCCCGGCGATCTCCCGCACCACCTGGCCGATCAACTTTTCGTCATCGCCCTCGGCCATGATGCGGATGAGCGGCTCGGTCCCCGACGCGCGCACGAGGAGCCGCCCGGCGCCGTTCAGGCGGCTTTCGCCGGCGGCGATGGCGGTGACGACGGCGGGATCTTCCAGCGGCTTGCCCCCGGAAAATCGCACATTCTCGAGTTTCTGGGGCACCGGGTGGAACTGGCGGGCCAGCCCGCTCATCGGCTTTTCAGACCGGACCAGCTCGGCCAGCACCTGAAGGGCGGCGATCAGGCCGTCGCCGGTCGTGGAATAGTCCGAAACGATGATGTGGCCGGAGGCCTCGCCGCCGAGGTTGAAGCGCCCCTCGCGCATCCGCGCCATCACCGCCCGGTCGCCCACCGCCGTGCGCTCGAGGGAGAGTCCCCGATCGCCGAGGAACCGTTCGAGGCCGAGGTTGGACATGACCGTGGCCACCACCCCGCCGCCGGTCAGCCGGCCTTGCGCCGCCCAGGCCTGGGCGATCAGGGCCATGATCTGGTCGCCGTCGACGATCTGGCCCTTTTCGTCGCAGATCAGCAGGCGATCGGCGTCGCCGTCCAGGGCTATGCCGATGTCGCCGCGGAATTCGCGCACCGCCTTGATCACCGCCGCGGGATGGGTCGATCCGCATTCAGCATTGATATTGCAGCCGTTGGGTGAGACGCCGATCTCCACCACCTCGGCGCCCAGTTCGTAGAGCGCGGTCGGCGCGACCCTGTAGGCGGCGCCGTGGGCGCAATCGATCACAACCCGCAGACCGGCGAGACTCAGCGATCTGGGCAGGGTCGCCTTGACGATCTCCACATAGCGGGCCTGAGCCTCGTCCATGCGCACGACCCGGCCCAATTGCCTGGGGGTGGCGAGACCTTCCTGAAGGCCCTCGTCCATGTTCGCCTCGATCCGGGCCTCCATGTCGTCGGAGAGCTTGTAGCCGTCGGGGCCGAAGAGCTTGATCCCGTTATCGGCGAAATCGTTGTGCGAGGCGCTGATCATCACGCCCAGATCGGCGCGCATCGAGCGGGTCATCATCGCCACGGCCGGCGTCGGCAAGGGTCCGAAAAGGCGCACGTCCATGCCCACGCTGGTGAATCCCGCCACCAGCGCGGGCTCGATCATATAGCCGGAGAGGCGGGTGTCCGTGCCGATCACCACCAGGTGACGCCGGTCGTCGGCCGAGCGAAACAGCTTGCCGGCGGCCATGCCCACCCGCAGCGCCACCTCGGCGGTCATGGGAAACTGGTTGGCCTGGCCGCGAATGCCGTCGGTGCCGAAATAGGCGCGCTTGCTCATGGTGGACGACCGGTCTCTTCGAGGCGGAACGTGGCGAATCGAAACCTGTTTCGGCGACGGCGCGGCGAATGCTAAAGCGCCTCGCGCCCGCGGCCTTCCCGCCAGTGTAGCGCCACGCGCGGCGATCATCCAAACGCGGCCTCGAGAGGATCTGGACCAGCATGTGCGGTATCATCGGCATCGTCGGCACGGCGCCGGTGGCGGAGCGCCTGATCGAAAGCCTCAGGCGACTCGAATATCGCGGCTACGACTCGGCGGGGGTCGCGGGGATCGTCGATGGTCACATCGAACGGCGCCGCGCCGAAGGCAAGCTGCGCAACCTCGAGGCGGTGCTCGCCGCCGACCCGCTCGTGGCCACCGTCGGCATCGGCCACACGCGGTGGGCGACCCACGGCGCGCCGACGCTGCGCAACGCCCACCCACACACCGCCGGCCGGGTGACGCTGGCGCACAACGGCATCATCGAGAACTTCGCCGAGCTGAAGGGCGAGCTCGAGGCGCTGGGGCGCGTCTTCGAGAGCGACACGGACACCGAGGTCGTGGCCCATCTGATCGACCATCACCTTGCCCGGGGCCTAGCGCCCCTCCCCGCCTTCAAGGCCGCTCTCGACCGGCTGACCGGCGCCTATGCCCTGGCCGTTCTGATCGAGGGCGAGGACGATCTGGTCATGGGAGCCCGGCGCAACATTCCGTTGGTCGTCGGCTACGGCCGGGGCGAGATGTTCATCGGCTCCGACGCCCTCGCGCTGGGACCGTTCACCAGCCGCATCGCCTATCTGGAAGACGGCGACTATGTCGCCATCGACCACCGCGAGGCGCGGATCTTCGACGCCGACGGCGCCCCCGCACGGCGGCCGGTGCAAACCGTGGCGACCTCGCCGGCCCTCCTCGAGAAGGGCAATTACCGGCACTTCATGCAAAAGGAGATCCACGACCAGCCCGACGCCTGCCAGCATACCCTGTCGGCCTATGTCGATCCGATTTCCGGCAGGGTGTCGTCGGCGGGGGTGGACTTCGCCGCGTTCCAACGCCTGCAGGTCGTCGCCTGCGGCACCGCCAGCTATGCCGCGATCATCGGCAAATACCTGTTCGAGCGTCTCGCGGGCCTGTCCACCGGGGTCGAGATCGCCTCCGAGTTCCGCTATCGGGAGCCGGCGCTGGGCGCGGGGACGCTGGCCATGGCCGTGTCGCAGTCGGGGGAGACCGCCGACACCCTCGCGGCCCTGCGGCTGTGCAAGTCCCGCGGCATTCCCACCTCCGCCCTGGTCAACAGCCACGGCTCGACCATGGCCCGCGAGGCCGACGTGTTTTTCCCGACCAACGCCGGACCGGAAATCGGCGTCGCCTCGACCAAGGCCTTCACCTCGCAGGTCGCCGCTCTCACCGCCCTGGCCATCGCCGCCGCCCGCCAGCGGGACCGGATCGACGAGGAGGAGGAGGCCCGCCTCGTCGCCGTTCTTCTGGAGGCTCCCCGACTGATCGCCGAGGCGCTGGCGGGCGAGGAGGCGATTCATCCGGTGGCCATGGACATCGCCCGGGCTCGCGACGTGCTCTATCTGGGCCGCGGGGCCATGTATCCGCTGGCCCTCGAGGGGGCGTTGAAGCTCAAGGAAACCAGCTACATCCACGCCGAAGGCTACGCCGCCGGAGAGCTCAAGCACGGTCCCATAGCGCTCGTGGACGAGGCGACCCCGATCATCGTCATCGCCCCCAGCGACGCGCTGTTCGACAAGACCGCCTCGAACATGAACGAGGTCATCGCCAGAGGCGGCAAGGTGGTGATGATCACCGACGCCCAGGGCGCCGCCCGCGCGCCCCAGGGCGCCGCCGTGCTCGTCGCCCCGGCGTGCGATCCCCTGATCGCGCCGCTGGTCTTCGCCGTGCCGATCCAGCTTCTCGCCTACCATGTGGCCGTGCTCAAGGGCGCCGACGTCGACCAGCCGCGCAACCTCGCCAAGTCGGTGACCGTCGAGTAAACGGGCCGGGCGACCCCTTTTTCGCGAACCCGGGCGACTATTCCACCCATGACCAGAAGAGTGCGCAAGGCGGTTCTTCCCGTGGCGGGGCTCGGCACGCGCATTTTGCCAGCGGCCAAGACCACGCCCAAGAACCTGCTCAACGTGTTCGACCGCCCGATCGTCGCCCATGTGGTGGCCGAGGGCCGGGCGGCGGGGATCGAGCACTTCGTCTTCATCGTCGGCCGCGGCCAAGGCGCGATCGAGGACTATTTCGACCACGCCTTCGAACTGGAGACCCGGTTGGAGCTCAAGGGTCGCGAGGCGCTCCTCGCCGCCGTCCGCGCCGACCTTCCCGGCCCGGGCGAGATGAGCTTCGTGCGCCAGATGGCCCCCCGCGGCCTCGGCCATGCGGTGTGGTGCGCGCGCGAAATCATCGGTGACGAGCCCTTCGCGGTCATGCTGCCCGATATGGTGATGGTCGCGACGCCCGGCGCCCTGGCCCAGACGGTCGCGGCCTACGATGCGGTGGGGGGCAATATCGTGGCGGTCGAACCGGCGCCCGCCGGAGAGACGCACAAATACGGCATCGTCGCTCCGGGCGCCGCCGCGGCGGGTTTCGGCGGACGCCTGAGGGCGATGACCGGCATGGTCGAAAAGCCGGCGGCCGGAACCGAACCTTCCAACCTCTTCATCTCCGGCCGCTACATCCTTCAGCCGGAAATCTTCGAGCATCTCGCCGCGCACGAAACCGGGGCCGGCGGGGAAATCCAGCTTACCGACGCCATGCTCAGGCTGATGGCGGATCAGACCTTCCACGCCCTCGAATACGACGGGACCACCTACGATTGTGGCGATCCCATCGGCCTGTTGCGCGCCGGCGTCGCCTTCGCCCTCGCCTCGCCCCAGGCCGACGAGGCCCGCCGCGCGATCGAGGCGCTTCTTGGCTGACCGCTCAGGCGGAGACCTCTTCCACCGCCGCGATGAGACGCCGCAAATCCCTCGGTCGCGAGAGCCGGTGGTCGCCGTCCTTGACCAGGGTGAAGACGACATCCCGGCTTTTCAGCGCGTGGGCCAGTTCGAGGGCGTGGGTCCACGGGACGTCGGCGTCCTCGCCCCCCTGAAGGATGCGCACGGGAACGGCGATCGGAACCGGGCCGGGCAGGATCGACCATCGCGCCCCGTCCTCCAACAGGGTGCGGCCGATGGGATAGCCCGCTTCGTCATAGGCCGAGGGCCTCGTCCATGCGCCGTCGCGGGCGATCGCCGCCCTGGCCTCGGCCGGCAGGCCGGGCTCGAGCAGTTTTTCGGTGAAATCGGCGGCGGGCGCGACGAGGACCAGGGCCCCCACCCGCTCCGGTCGAGCCATCGACGCGAGGCAGGCGAGCCAGCCGCCCATGGACGAGCCGATCAGCACCAGCGGCCCCGCCGTCAGGCCATCGATCACGGCGAGGGCGTCGGCCCGCCAGCGGGTGATCGTGCCGTGCACGAAATCCCCCTCCGACGCGCCATG
This sequence comes from Caulobacteraceae bacterium, assembly GCA_039935235.1. Classification (GTDB taxonomy): domain Bacteria; phylum Pseudomonadota; class Alphaproteobacteria; order Caulobacterales; family Caulobacteraceae; genus Acaudatibacter. Next base: position 590 of record JBDTKQ010000094.1, on the reverse strand, counting down.
GCCGAACCAGTCGAAGCGGAGGAAGTCGCGCCCGGCCACGGCGGCCCACGCCGCGAGAGCCTCGGCCTTGGTCCCGGTCATCTCCGAATGGAAGCCGCCCAGCCACACCACCGTCGGACCCACGCCGGCGACCCGCCGCCATGCCAGCCGCGCCCCGCCCGCGCTCAAAAGGCCCGATGTCTCGCTCACGGGCGGGAGTATAGACCGCCGGCCGGGTTCCTCGGCGCCCGAGGCTGCCGATGTCGGGCCGCGCCTCGACGCAGGTGCGCGGCATGAAGCGCGCGCCGCTGGGCCGTGCGCTGGACAGGTGGCGGTCGCTTCTCCATAATTCGAAACATTCGAATCTTCCTTGGGTAACGAATCATGCGCGTATCGTCGGCCGAATTTCTGAAGAAGTATGGAGCGTTGAGCGACAAGGCGCTGAGCGAGCCCGTCACCATCACCCGCAATGGCCGCGATCGACTTGTGCTCGTGTCGGCCGCGGAGTTCGAGCGCATCAGTCGCTACGCACCCCGCGCTCGTTTTGTCGAGGAGTTGTCGGATCGAGAGTTGGCGATGATCGGTGAAGCAAGGGTTTCAGCCAAGCATGA
>JBDTKQ010000093.1:0-9778 GCA_039935235.1 Caulobacteraceae bacterium | reverse complement strand
AGGGTCTGCGACTGCGCGCCTACCGCGACACGGCCGGCGTGTGGACGGTCGGCTACGGCCACGCCCATGTCGCGCCGGGAACGACGTGGACCCTCGATCGGGCGGAGGCGGAACTGCGGCTGGATGTAGCAGCGGCCATGCGCGACCTCGATCACGCGGCCCCGTGGTGGCGAGAGGTCGACGCGGTCCGCCAGGATGCGTTGGTCGAGATCACCTTCAACATCGGCATCGGCGCCGTGCTCGGCTTCCATCGGGCGCTGGCGGCGATGCGGGCCGGCGCCTGGGGCGCCGCCGCCGCGGATCTTCTTGCGAGCGCGTGGGCCCGCGAGGTCGGCGCTCGCGCCACCCGGATCGCGGGGATGATCGAAAACAACGCCCGCGAAAACCAGCCTTCGGAAAACCAGAAAAGGACGAGTCCATGAGCGATACGATGAACGGCGGGGATCCCGGCGGGGCCGCCCCGAGCCTTCTGCCTTCCGCGGTCATGGCGGCGGCGCGCGGCGTATTGATGGCGGCGGGGGCGAGCCTGGTCACCCGCGGCTATCTCACCGGCGCTCAGGAAAACGAGCTGGCCGGTGGGGCGATCGCGCTCGTCGCCCTCGCCTGGTCGTTGTGGCAGAAACGCAATGCCAACCGCGCTCTCAAGGCGGCGATCGCCGCGCCGGCGATTCCGGCGGCGGCCCGATGAAGGGCGCGCTGACGGCTTTGTGCCTCGCCGCTTCGCTCGGCGGCTGCGCCGGGCTGTCGGGGTCGGGCGGGCGCCTCGCGCAAGGCAAGGCGCTGCTCGCCGCCGAGGGGCTCCTCGATATCGCGGTGATCGCCGCCGACACGGCCATACGCTCCGGCGATGTCCCTCCCGCGACGGCCGTCGCCGTGCGGACCCTCGCCAACCGGGCGGCCGCCGTCGCGAGGGCGGCCCGAACGGCCTGGCTTGCCGGGGACACGGCGGGCGCGGCGTCGCGGACCGCTTCGCTCGCCTTGGCGATCGCCGGAATTCAGGCCCTCGCGTCCCATGGGATGGAGGGTCGGCAATGACCGCACCGTCAGCCATTCTGGCGCTGATCGAGGCTGCCCCCGGGGAGATCGCCGCGCAGAGAGCCGTCTACGAGGCGGTGAAACCCGCCCTGCGCGCCGGCGATCGGGCGCGCCTCGAAACCGCGCTCGCCCAGGTCTCGATCCGGCTCGAGGCGGACGTGGCGAGGCTGGCGCGCGACGTCGTATCGACCTGACGGTTCACGCCGGCCGAACGGCGCGCGTCAGCCGCATCGCCGCGAGCCACCCCAAAAGGGCCACGGGGACACAAGCCCAGAACAGAAGGGGCGCAGCCGCCGCGGCGCGGGCGGGAGTAAAATGGTGCGCGAGACCCAGAATGTTGGCGACGGCCCCCGCCGCGGCCGCGCCCACCGCGCCGCCGATCAGCTGTGTGGTGGGAATGGCCGAGGCCCCGACCGCCCGGTCGCGCTCGCCGAGGAGCGCCATGATGCGCTGGCTGAGGAAAGACCATGCCAGTCCAAAACCGGCGCCCATCATCGCCGCGCCGACGATCACCGCGCCGATCCGGCCGCCGCCGATGCTGGCCGCCAGGATCACGAGACCAAGAACGATGACCGTGGCCCCGGCGCGGATGAAGCGATCGTGTCGACGGTCGGGCTGGGCGGACACGAGCAGGGCGGCGATCGTCCACCCAAGGGCGTCGGCGGTCACGACATAGCCGGCGAAGAGCGGCGAGAGACCGTAGGACGACTGGAGGATCGCCGCCCCGTAGACCCCGAACGCGGCGGTCGCCGCCGACATGGCCAGGATCATGCCGTATCCCGCGCCCACGGTGGTCAGCGGCCGCGCGGCGTCCATCGGCAAGAGCCGTTCGGAAGGTCGGGCGTTGACCCGGCCGGCAATGGCCAGAAGCGCCAGGCCGACGATGGCCAACACCGCCGCCATCGCCGGCGATACGACCACGTCGGCGGCGGCGACGGCCAGGATCGCGACGGCGAGAAGGCCCAGAGTTCGCCACGCCAACGGGCGCGCCGGATCGCGGTCGTCGCGGGCCGCCGCCAGCAAGGGGAAGCAGGCGACGGCGAAGAGCAGCCCCTGAACGGAGAACATCCAGAAGGCCCAGCGCCAGTGACCCGCGGCGGCGAACAGGCCGCCGACCAAGGGGCCCAAAAGGCTGGCGACACCCCATACGCCGGCGCCGGCCCCGAACATCAGCGCCCACAATCGCTCGGGAAAGACGACGCCGATGGCGACATAGCAAAAGCCGACGATCCACCCCGAGCCGATCCCTTGAAGCGCCCGGCCCACGAGGAAGAGGTCGATGGACGGCGCCCAGGCGCTCAGCGCGCATCCCGCGGCGTAGATCGCCGCCGAACCAGCCATGGCAGTGCGCAGTCCCATGCGCCGCGAGAGCTGTCCGGCGCTGGCTCCGGCGAGGATCGAGCCGGTGAGATAGACGGCCACCGCCCAACCGAACCAGGCGTAGCCTCCCAGGTCGCGGGCCACCGACGGCATGATCGTGGCGGTGACCATGGTGTCGGCGGCGTTCAACCAGATGCCGAGCATCACCAGCGCCGCGCGTGGAGCGAGCGCGGGAGTGACGAGGTCGCGCCAGCGGGCGGGGGGCGTGTGGCTCAGAAGCGCAGTCCATGAGCGATGAACCAGACCAAAGCGGCGGCGAGCGCGGCGACCGCCGCCGCCGTTCGAAACGGCGCGACCCGAGTCGCCACGAGCCCATCGGGCAGATCCGCCGTGCCGGTGACCATGGGGGTCACGAGGTCCTTGCCTCTGACGGCGTAGACGGCGATGGCGGCGAGATGGACGGCGATGAGGGCCACCAGAATCCAGAACGTGCGGTGATGGAGATGGGCGATGGCCCGTCCGGTGTCGAAACTGACGAACCTGGACAGCGGTCCCGGCTCGAGGCCGTCCTCATCGACGCTGAACAGCCCCAGGCCCAACTGCAGAGCCAGGGCGGCGAGCATGGCGGCGATGCTCCAGCCGCCCAAGGGGTTGTGGCCGAGAGCGGGCGCCGACCGCCCGCGAACGTACGCCAGAACCGCCGCCGGTCCCTTGATGAAGGTGGCGAACCGGGCGATGCGCGCGCCGACGAGCCCCCACGCCAGCCGGAAGACGAGCAGCCCGAGCAGGCCGTAGCCTGACAGGCGGTGCAAGGGCAGCCGACCGGTGGTCGCCGACCACCATGAGAAGGGCACGAGCGCCGCGAATCCCCAGTGTGTCAGCCGCGTCGGCAGGTCCCAGACGCGACCCTTGGCCATGCGCCGCTCACGACTTCTCGGGGCGGCGGAACTTGTCGTGGCAGGCCTTGCAGGCTCCCAGCGCCGGCTTGGCGGCGGCCCCCGTTGCGGTCATGTCACCTGTCGCCGCGGCCGCGTCGAGCCTGGCGGCGGCAAGCTGGAAATTGCGCGCGGCGGCGGCGAAACCGGCGGCGTCGGTCCATACCACCGGAAGTGCGGCGCTTTTCGGCCATGCCTGGGCGCCGCTGCCGGCGGGGAACCAGGTGGGAAGGGTCTTGGCGGCGGTGTCGATCCGCTCCGCCTGGAGCCTCACCACCGCCGGATCGGGGGTTCCGGACCGAAACTGTTCGCCCAGCGCCTTGGCGGCGGCGCCGAGCCCCTTCATGTGCTGGGCGCGATCCTTCGCCGCGTCCGCGCCTGTGAGCCCCGCGGCGAGAGCGACGCCCCCGCAAAGGACCAACAGACCGGCCGCCAGAGGCGCGAGCGTGCGGGGGAGGGTCATCGATCGTGGCTCCTGTCAAAATGCATTTCGAACGTCACGCCGCCCACGACGGGCGACGAACCATCGGGCGCGGACCCCGACATCAAAAGGTCGAGCGGCCGGCGACGCGCACATCGTAACGCTGCTCGCCCGACCGGAAGTCGGCGTCGCCCTCGAGGGCAAGATAGGAAAACTGCGACCCGCCCTTGAGCGAGAAACCCATCGTCGCCCAGCCGCCGCCGTTGTCGGGCTCGAGGATGAACGGCGCGCCGCCGTCGAAATTGGCCACGGTGTCGCCGATGGAGCCTGAGATGATCTCGCGGTAGCCGACGCGGATCTCCGAGCGAAGCCACGCCGCCCGGCCCCATTGCGCGCCCACGACCAGAAGCGCCGCGCCGCTCAGGCGTGTGCTTGTCCGGGAGGCGACGGTGAGGTCGAAGCCCGGTCCGCCGCCCCGATCGGTGCGCACGCCCTCGCGCAGACCCAGATAGTCGAGCGAGAGCGACGGTCCGCCATAGATGCGGCCGAAATTCCGCTCGTAGGCCACGCCAAGGTGGCCATCGAGGAAACCGCCGTTCCACGAGGAGAAGGCGGTGTTTGCCGCCTGGCCGGAGGCGAACCGACGCTTGCCCGAAAACCACGAATAGCCCGCCGCCCCCCGGGCCGCGACCGTGAGGCCGCCCACGGAGCGGCGGTAGTAGGCGCCCAGTTCCACCATCGAGGCGACCACGTTCTGGCCGACCGCTGAATTGGTGTTCGCCTCCTGGGCATTGAAATAGGCCAGGGTGACCCCGGCCGCGCCACCGCCCGGACCGGCGCGATCGAAGCCTCCCACCAGGCCCAGCAGCCTGGCATTGGAACCCTCCGTCTGAAGGCCGGACCGGTTGACGCGCTCGTTGACCTCTTGCACCCACAGGCTCGACCCCACGACCCGCGTTCCGGCGTCGGGGCGGGTGGATGTCAGGCTCGAGACGGCTTGGGCGGCGGCATCGATCGCCTCGAACAGGCCCTGACCCTGGTCGGGAAGCAGTTGGTCATAGGCCGCCTTGAGCCCCGCCTGGGTCGTCTGGGCCAGGATGGCGGCCTGGATATTCGCGTCCCTGGGGATCGCCGCGAGAACCGGATCGAGTGCGGCGGCCTCGGCGTTGTTGAAGCCGAGCTGGGCCTGGGTCTTGCGGGTGACCGTGAGCAGGATTTCGCTGGGCTGGGTCGCGGGGTCGGCCGCGGGGGCGAAGGTGGTGTTGGCGTTATAGAGGTACGGGGCGTTGTTCAGCAGGCCCGAGGGGAAGGTTCCGGCGGTCAGGGTCCCCTGCCCGGGAACGGTCTGGAGGATGACGTAGGTCTGGATGGCCGGCGACTGGACGCTGCGAAGCGTCAGGCCGACCTGGGCCCCCTGTTCGAACGTCGACGAACCGGTGGTGACAAAACGGGTGTTGGTGGCATTGGCCGGATCGGCCGAGACGAAGAGAATGCCGTGGGCGCCGACGTTGACGCCTCGCGCGGCGACGGTGAGGGGGTTGGTGTCGCTCAGCGTTCCGTGAACGACATTGAGCGTCAGCTGTCCCCCCTCGTCCTTGAGCGATCCGACCACCGCGGTGTTGTCATCGCCGGCCACCGTGACGGTGTTGACCCCGGCGCCAAGATCGATCGTGTTGCCGAAGATCACGCCGGAATTGACCTGGAGCGTGCTTCCGCCCGCACCGAAGTAGATCGAGCCGGTGATGGACGGCGACGTCGCACCGATCTGTCGCCACTCGAGAACGTCCGATGGCGGAGCGGTACCCGCGGTGACCGCGCCGATCGCCTGGTAGACGCCCGCTCCGTCGCTCACGATCGACCCGGCCGCGTAGGCGAAGGCGGCGTTGAAGACCGTCGCGCCTGGAACGGGCGCCGGGGCCGACTGCACGATGCTTTGCGGGGCGGTCCCGTGGGAGATGTCGATCGCCGTCGTCACGCCGGGGATCGGCTGGGTGATCAGCGTCTGGGTCAGCTGGGAGGAGATCGTGCCCGTATTGGCGATGCTGGTGACCGAGCCCGACCGATCGAGGATCGCCGTCGCCGTTCCACCGACGCCGCCGGCGCCGGTGATGTTGGCGGTTATGCCCGCGCTGTTGACGATGCCGGCGACGTTCGCCCCGGCGTCGATGCGGATCGCGGTGACGTTCACGGGAGTCAGGTTCGCGGCGTCGTTGACCTGGGTGGAGGTGGCGAGGATCGACCCGCCGTTGACCAGCGTGGGCGTGTCCGCGCCGCTTCCCAGCCGGATCGCGGTCGCGTCGGCTTGGTAGGCCTGGGCATAGATCACGCCGCCGACGCGCACGCCGCCCCCGATGATCACCGCGCCACCGCCATCGACGCCAACCAGAAGCGCCGTGGCCGCGACCGGCGCCGGAAGGTTCGGTGTGATCCCCTGATCGAACACACCATTGGCGGTGAGGCCGCCGTCGACGATCAGGCCATACGCGTTGGCGCCCGCGCCCACGTTGCCCAAGGTGATCGCGTGGCCCACGGCGCCCAGTTGCAAGGCCGGCGACGCGCCAAAGGAGGTGATGACGCCTCGCGTCTGCAGTTTGTCGGGCACGCCATCGCCGTCCTGGTCGAGATTGGTGGTCGAAAGGATCGGCGGCGGCGCGCTGACGATCAAGCCGCCGCCCAGGTCGGCTGCGATGCCCACCGCGGCGCCGCCCTGCTGGAGCTGGGTAGCCCGGTAGAGGACCGATATCGCCGGGTTGTTCGGCCGCGTCGTGGTCCGGTAACCCGTGGCGGTGACGACGCCGGAAATATTCACCGTGCCGCCCACGGGACCGCTGATGTCGACCGCGCGCGTGCCGACGCCGGTCGCGGCAATGCTGGTGATTCGCAGGTTGCCGCCGATCCCGCCGGTGGGGGTGACCTGGAATCCCACCGTCCGATCGCCGGTGATGGCGATGAAGCCGTTCTGAACCGTGGCGGCGGCGCCGGTCCCGGTGACCGTCAACTGGGTGACGTTTCCGCTCACCGGCGCGGCGATAAGGATGCCTTCGGAGTCGTTTCCCTGGATGTTGATCACGTCGCTGGCGGTGATCGCGCCGGCGAAGGGCGCTCCGCCGACGACGTCGATGCCGATGCGGCTGGAGCCTTGGGCGAAGGCGCCGTTGAGCAATCCATCGCCGTTGGGGTCGGCGGGAGCGACATAGGTTTCGTTGACGTTGATACGACCGGTGGCCGTCACTTGGCCGGTATTTCCGCCATCGACGAGAATGCCGGTCGCCTTGTCGATATTGCTGAAGCTGATCGATCCGGCATTGGTGACGGAATTGTTGCTGTTGAGCGTCACGGCGGCCGCCGATTGGGTCGGATTGACCGAGCCGCTGGTGGTGATCGTTATATCGTCCGGTCCCCCGCCCTTGACGGTGGCGGTGGCCACGGGCGTCGAGGTGGCGGTGGTGATCTGGGTTTCAGCGCCGGCGGCGCCGGCCATCACCGCCAGAATGGGACCCGCGGCCACCGCCGCCGCCAGGAAGTTTCGCTTCATAAAAGGAGGCTTTCACTCGCGGCGAGGGTCGGGATTCGATGGGGTCAGCCTAATACGACCGCAATTGGGTGGCTTTCAAGGCCGACCGCTTTTCGGCGGATCGTCGCGGGTCCGACATGTCGGCGATGTGTGATGGCGGCCGCGGCGAAGCGTGAGCATGCATTCCGATGGCCCGAACTCCTGAATCCCGAGGGTTGCTTTCCCGCTGGCGGCGGGATGATCCGGTGGCTGCCGCGCCGAAGGGCGGCCCGGTGCTCGAACCGCTCCCATTCGCCTCGATCCTGGAACACCTCGCCGATCCCGTCCTGTTGGTCGCCGGCGGCCGGCTTGAGGACCTGAGCGCGCGGCGATTCGTGTTCGCCAACGGCGCGGCGCGGGATCTGCTTCGCATCCGGCGCGGCGAGGGGCCGCTGACCACCGCGGTACGCGCCCCGGAGGTTCTAGCGGCGATCGAGGAGGTTCTGGGCGGCTCGGAGGTCGGCGACGCGCTCTATCGATCGGGCGGCGCTCAGGATCGTGTGTGGCGCGTGCGGGCCTCCGCTCTCCCCGCGGCCGGGCGCTCCGGTGACGGGGCGCGCGGATCTCTGGTTCTGCTCTCGTTCCGCGACGAGACCGAGCTGCGGCGCAGCGAGCGGACGCGGGCCGACTTTCTGGCCAACGCCAGCCACGAACTGCGCACACCGCTCGCCTCTCTGGCGGGCTACATCGAAACCCTGCGTGGTCACGCCCGTGACGACGCCGGCGCGCGGGAAAAATTCCTCGCCATCATGCACGTCCAGGCCGAGCGCATGCGGCGTCTGATCGACGACCTGATGAGTCTGTCGCGGATCGAACTGGGGGAGCACGTGCCACCTTCGGACCACGTCGATCTGGCCGTCGCGGCGATCGACGTGCTGGACGCCCTGGGGCCGATGGCGAGCCGCCGGCGGGTCGTCTTCGCGCCGGCTCTGCCGTCGCCGGGAGCGGCCATGGCCATCGGCGATCGCGATCAGCTCCTGCAGGTTATCCAGAACCTGGTCGAGAACGCCGTCAAATACGCCGCCGCCGACGGCGCGGTCGCCGTGGCGATCGAGGTCGACGTCGACGCCGGCGCGACGGCGAGACCCGTGTCGAGCGGCGCCGCCCACCTGTCCCTGTTGACCCCGGACCATGCGCCGGGCGAGCGCTACATCTCACTCAGGGTGAGTGACGAGGGGTTGGGAATCGCCCGGGCTCACCTTCCCAGGCTCACGGAACGCTTTTACCGCGCCGGTGGACAAAGGAGCGGCGAGCGGGCCGGCGCGGGCTTGGGCCTGGCGATCGTAAAGCACATCGTCAATCGTCATCGCGGCGGCCTCACCGTGGAAACCGCCGAAGGCAGGGGGACGATGTTCACCGTCTATGTCCCGATGGCGCGCGGATCGATGTCGCGCTGAAATGGCGGGACCCCTATATGGGCCGGATGGTCAAGTTGTCGGTCCTCGATCTGTCGCCGATCGTCGAAGGGGGCGACGCGGCGCAAGCCCTTCGCAACAGCCTCGATCTGGCGCGGCATGCCGAGCGCCTCGGTTTTCACCGCTACTGGGTGGCCGAGCACCACAACATGCCCGGCATCGCCAGCGCCGCGACGGCGGTGGTCCTGGCCCATATCGGGGCGGGGACCTCGACGATCCGCATCGGCGCGGGGGGAATCATGCTGCCAAACCATGCGCCCCTGATCGTCGCCGAACAGTTCGGAACCCTGGCGTCGCTTCACCCGGGGCGGATCGATCTGGGCCTCGGCCGGGCCCCCGGAACCGATCAACTCACCGCGCGCGCCCTTCGCCGGCATCTGTCCGGCGGAGCGGACGAGTTTCCCCAGGATGTGGTGGAGCTGCTCCAGTACTTTGAGGCGCCCAAGCCCGGCCAGGCGGTGCGCGCCGTGCCCGGCGCCGGGCTGGACGTGTCCGTGTGGATTCTCGGTTCGAGCCTGTTTGGCGCGCAGCTCGCCGCGATTCTGGGCCTGCCGTTCGCGTTCGCCTCGCATTTCGCGCCCGCGGAGTTGGACCGTGCGCTGGCGATCTATCGCGAACGCTTCGAGCCCGGCGCGCGGTTGGCCGAGCCCTATGTGATGCTTGGCGTCAATGTGGTGGCGGCCGAAAGCGACGACGAGGCGCGGCGCCTGTTCACCTCGCTGCAGCAGGCGTTCATCGCCCTGCGCTCCGGCCATCCAGGACCCTTGCCGCCGCCGGCGCGGGAGATGGATGACTTTCTGACCGATCCGGCGGCGCGGGCCGTTCTCGCCGGCGCCCTGTCGCATGCGATTGTCGGTTCGCCGCAAACGGTGCGAAAGCGACTGTCGGCGTTCGTCGAACGCACCGGCGCCGATGAGTTGATGGTCACCGGCTCGATCTTCGACCACGCCGCGCGGCTGCGATCGTTCGAGATCGCGATGCAGGCGCACCGGGCGCTGGAGGCGGCATGAGGCGCGCCGCGCGGTCGGCGCCGCGTTCCCCATTTTCGCCACGTCCCGCCCCTACCGCCGAGTCCAGGCCGAAAGCGGTGGATCCGATG
>JBDTKQ010000092.1:0-10146 GCA_039935235.1 Caulobacteraceae bacterium | reverse complement strand
GGCGCCGGCGGCGGCGAGGGCCTCGGCCATGCCAAGGCCGATTCCCCGGTTGCCGCCCGTGATCAGGGCGACTTTTCCCTTCAGGTCGAACAGCGCATAGGCCATGACGGCTTTTCTCCTCCAACTCTCGGACCGATGAAAAGCCGCCTTACCGAAGGGCCGTCAAGCGGCCGCGCGGACGAACGCCCAGTCGGTGTCGGTGGAGGCTTCGGGGCGGAAGCGGAAACCGTCCACGGCGAAGGCCTTGAGGTCCTCGGCGCGTTCGGCGCGGCTGTCGATGGCGTACCGGGCCATCAAGCCACGCGCGCGCTTGGCCGCGTAGCCGAGCGCGAGGAGCCCGCCGGCCCGGGCCTCCTTGAAATGGCAGGCGACCACCGGAAGTTTCAGGGCGTCGCGGTCGACCGCCCTGAAATATTCCTGGCTGGCGAGGTTCACGAGCGTGGGATCGGCCTGACCCTCCGCCGCCTCGTTCAGCCTTCGCGCGATCCTGTCGCCCCAAAATGCGTAGAGGTCGGCGCCCCGCCGGGTCTTCAGCCGCGAGCCCATTTCCAGGCGATAGGGCTGGATCGCGTCGAGGGGACGCAAAAGCCCGTACAAACCCGACAGGATCGCCAGATGATCCTGCGCCCAGGCGAGCGCCGCGCGGTCGAGTTCCCGCGCTTTCAGCCCCAGATAGACATCGCCGTTGAACGCGAAAACCGCCTGCAACCCCTCCTCACCCGCCGGATCGAAGGCTGCGAAGCGGGCCGCGTTGAGCGCCGCCAGCTTGTCGGAAATCCCCATCAAGGCCATCAGCTTGCGGGCCGTGAGCTTGCGCGTGACCTCGGCGAGAACGGCGATGTCCCCCGCCAGAGCCGGCGCGGTCATCGCCGCCCTCGCGGGCGGCGGGGCGAGGTTCAACGCCTTGGCCGGGGAAATCACCATCAGCATGGCCTCGCCATAGGCGGTTTGGCGGCCGCTCGCCAGCGACCCGTGGAGCGCGGGCGTTTCCTCGTATCGCGAGCCTCCCGATCGCTGCATTGTGGCGGCCACGCGCGCGAGCCATCTCATCCTCAAAATCCGTCTTCCCGGGCGGTCGGCGGTTCAAGGGATCGCGTTGGAGACGGCCCGTCAGAAAAGCACCCGCGGGTTCATGATCCTCTTCGGGTCGAGGGCGGAGCGGATGGCGCGCAGCGCGGCCAGTTCGGCGGGGCTCTTGAAGGCGGCGGCCTCGGCGGTTTTCATCGTTCCAAGGCCGTGTTCGGCGCTGATCGAGCCGCCCATGGCCACGGCGATCTCGTGGACCACGGTGGACGCCGCATCGCGGGCGGCGTCGTGACGCGCCGGGTCTCCACCAGCGGGCGCGAGCACATCATAGTGAATATTGCCGTCGCCGACATGGCCGAAGGCGTCGATCCGAACGCCGGGCCAACGACGCTCCAGCGCCGCCCCCGCCGCCTCGAGAAAATCGGCGACCCGCGAGACGGGAACGGCGATGTCGTGCTTCCACGCCGGCCCCTCGGCCTTTTGCGCCGCCGACTGGTCCTCGCGCAGGGCCCAGAACGCCTTGGCCTGGGCCTCGTTCTGGGCGATCGCCGCATCGAGGATCAGGCCGTCCTCGAGCGCTCCGGCGAGCAGGCGTTCCATGGCCGCCGGCGCCGCCCCCGCTTCCGCGCTGACGATTTCGATCAGGACGAACCATGGCGCGGGAGCCGCCAGCGGCGCGCGGGCGCCGGACAGATGGCGCAGGACCAGCGTCATTCCGAGCGCCGCGATCAGCTCGAAGGCCTCCACCCCGCCGCCAGTCTCGTCGCGCGCGCGAACCAGAAGGCCCATCGCCTCGCGCGGGCCGGCGAGCGCCGCGAAGGCCACCGCCCGCGAGGCGGGGATCGGCGACAGCCTCAAGGTCGCGGCGGTGACCACGCCCAGGGTTCCCTCGCCGCCGATCAGAAGCTGCTTGAGATCGTAGCCGGTGTTGTCCTTGCGCAGGCGTTTGAGCCCGTTCCAGATCGCCCCGTCGGGGAGCACCGCCTCGATCCCCATGGTGAGCGCCCGCATCGTCCCGTGGCGCAGGACCTGGGTTCCCCCGGCGTTGGTCGAGATCAGGCCGCCGATGGTGGCCGAGCCTTCCGACGCCAGACCGAGGGGAAAGAGGCGCCCGGCGCCGGCCGCCGCGGCGTGCACCGCCGCCAGCGTCGCCCCCGCCTCGACCTCGATCACATCGTCGAAGGGATCGATCCCGCGCACCGTGGCCATCTTCTCGGTGGAAACGAGGATCTCGCCTTGCGGAATCTGGCCGCCGACGAGGCCGGTGTTTCCCCCTTGCGGGGTGATCGCGACCCCCTCTTCGGCGCAGATCCCGACCACCCTGGCCACCGTCGCGGTCGACCGGGGCAGGGCGAGCAAGGGCGTCCAGCCGCGCCACCGGTCGCGCCATTCGACGAGTTTGGGCGCGAGGCGTTCGGGATCGACGCTCCACCCCCCCTCGCCGAGCGCGGTCTTCAGGCGCTCCAGAACGGCGGCGGGAACGGGCGGCACGGCTTGGGCCATGGGCGTTGATACCCAGACGGCCGGTCCGTGCAAAGAGCGGGCGGCTCACCCCGCCGGAGGGCGCGCCGTGTTGGTGGGTCGCCAATCCTGGCGGGCGGCCCATGTTTCCATGGTCTCCAGCTCGATGGGGATACGGGCGAGCACCGGAGCCATGTCGACCTCGAAGGGGTGAAGCGGCGAGGTGTTGTTGAAGGTGTAGAAGGCCTCCATGAAGCTCTCCACCGCCGCCCGCTCCGCCGCGTCCATCTCGTTTCCGAAAGCCCCGGTGAGGAGCTTGCCGAATTCGGCCGGCGTGCACGGATCGTAGCGCACCTCGCGGCCCACCACCTTCGAGAGGATCGACGCCACCTCTGGCGGCTTGAGCCGCTCGGCGCCGCCGATATTGAGCCAGGCGCCCTCGAGATCGGGACGATCCAGCGCCGCGATCATGAACTTGGCGACGTCATCCAGACTGATCCAGTTGGCCTCCAGATCGGCGCGATGGGGATAGACGTAGCGACCCTCGCCGACGATGAACGGGAAGGCCCAGTTGGTCAGCAGATTGTCCATGAACAGAACCGAGCCGAACACCGTCGCCGGGACTCCGCTGCGCCACAGGGCGTTGATCCCCCGGGTGTTGCCCGCATAGCTGAACGGGTCGCCGGCCTTGTCCGGAATCCAGCTCGAGGTGTTCCACACAAAGCGTTTCACCCCCGCGGCCTTCGCCGCCCGACCCAGCCGGGCGATGTCGTCCACGCGATTTCCCCGCGCGCGCAGCGGCTGGGTATAGAAAGCTCCATCGACGCCCTCCATGGCGGCGACCAGCGAAGCCTCGTCGTAGATGTCGGCGGGAACCACCCGCGCCTCATACCCCGCGCCGAGGAACGGATCGGCGCGCCGGGAGATCGCCCGCACCTCATGTCCGGCGGCCAGAAGCTGGCGAACCTGCGCCATTCCCTGTCGCCCGCTGGCGCCGAACACCGCGACAAGAGCCATTGTCCGTCTCCTTGTTTCCGCCGCCCCACGTTTGGAAATGGCCCTGTCCGGATAAAAAAATCAATCGTGACTTTTTTTTCGCGGGCCCTAGGGTGCTGGCGAGAGGGACATCCCGGAGGAGACGCCGATGGCCGAGGCGGTGGCGCAGGGCCTCTATGTCGTGAGGGACGGCGTCCCCCGGCTGATCGCCGGGCGGCGGCGCGGCGACGGCCGGATGAAGTTCCCCCTGCCCGCCGGGGCCGAGGCGTCCCTTTACGAGGCGGTGGAACTTCCGGCCGAGGGCGTCCTGTGGTCGTACACGGTGCAAAGATTCCGCCCCAAGACCCCGCCCTATATCGGCGACGACGACGAGGCGAGCTTCGTCCCCTTCGCGGTGGGCTATGTCGAGTTTCCCGGCCAGGTGATCGTCGAGGGGCGCATCCTCACCGACGATCCGGCGCGTCTGAAGATCGGCCTGGCGATGACCACCGCCATCGAATCCTTCCCCACCTCCACCCGCGGAACGGCCGACACCTACGCCTTCCGCCCCAGCGGCCAATGAGGAACCCGCCATGACCGACGTCCATATCATCGGGGCCGGCATCCACCCCTTCGGCCGTCACCCCGACAAGAGCGGCCTCGATCAGGGGGTCCATGCCGTGCGCGAGGCCCTCGCCGACAGCGGGCTCGACTGGGAGGCGATGCAGTTCGCCTTCGGCGGCTCCTCGGCGGCGGGAAGCGCCGACGCCGCCCTCCCGCGCCTGGGACTTACCGGGGTTCAGTTCATCAACATCGCCAACGGCTGCGCCACCGGCGGCTCGTCGCTCCTGTCCGGCTATTGGGCGATCAAATCGGGAGAGTTCGATCTGGGCGTGGTCCTCGGCTTCGACAAGCATCCGCGCGGCGCGTTCAACGCCGACCCCGAGGCGTCGGGCCTGCCGCGCTGGTACGGCGAGACCGGGATGATGCTCACCACCCAGTTCTTCGCCATGAAGATCCGCCGCTATATGGACCTCTTCGGGATCACCGCCGAAACGCTCGGCAAGGTGGCCGAAAAAGCCTTCGACAACGGGGCGGTCACGCCCCACGCCTGGCGCCGCGAGCCGGTGGGCCTCAACACCATATTGGGCGCCCAGATGGTCTCCGACCCCCTGACCAAGTTCATGTTCTGCTCGCCCGCGGAGGGCGGCGTCGCCCTCGTCCTTGCCTCGGACAAAAAGATGCGTGAGCTCGGGCTTTCCGGCCCCAGGGTGCGGGGCGCGGCGGTGCGCACCCGGGTCAACGGCTCGTTCGAGGTCTTCGCCCCGTCGCTCGACGTGGAGCGGGGACCCTCGCCCACCCAGATCGCCTCGGCCGCGGCCTTCGAGATGGCCGGGGTCGGGCCGGGCGAGATCGACGTCGCCCAGATCCAGGACACCGAGTCGGGGGCGGAGATCATGCACATGGCCGAGAACGGCTTTTGCGCCGACGGCGAGCAGGAGCGACTGATCGCCGAAGGGGCCACGCGCATCGGCGGCGCCCTGCCGATCAATACCGACGGCGGGTGTCTGGCGTGCGGCGAGCCGATCGGGGCCTCGGGCCTGCGCCAGGTCTATGAGAACGTGCAACAACTGCGCGGCCGCGCCGACGGACGCCAGGTGGAGAAGGCCCGCCTCGCCTACAGCCAGGTCTATGGCGCGCCCGGCCTCTCGGCCGTGGCCATTCTGGCGGCCTAGCGGCGATGGACGGTTCCGCTCCCGCCTTCCCCGAAGGGCGTCACCCCTCCGAATCCTACGAGGATATTCTGGAGCGCGACACCCGCCCGGTTCCCGAGCATCTGCGCCAGGGGCCGGTTCCGGACATCGGCGTCGAGCCGGTCCCGGTCGAGGTCTATTTCGACCCCGGAAGGTTCGCCCAGGAGATCGACCATGTCTGGTCCCGCGTCTGGCAGATGGCCTGCCGCGAGGAGGAGATCGCGGCGGTCGGGGACTATGTGATCTATGAGATCGCCGGCAAGTCGCTGATCGTGGTCCGCTCGGCCCCCGGCGAGATCAAGGCCTTCTACAACTCCTGCCTGCATCGTGGCCGCAAGCTGGCCACCCTCAACGGCTGCAAGGAAGAGTTCCGCTGCCCCTATCACGGCTTCACCTGGAACCGGGACGGAAGCTTCAGGGAAAATCCCATCGCCTGGGACTTCCCGCAATGGGAAGGCCGGGACATGAGCCTGCCCGAGGCGAAGGTCGATGTCTGGGGCGGGTTCGTGTTCCTCAACCTCGACCTCGACGCCGCGCCGCTGATGAATTCGATCGGTCCCCTCGCCGAACACTTCGCGCGCTACGATTTCGCCAACCGCTACAAGGCGGTCCACGTCGCCAAGGTCGTCCGCTGCAACTGGAAGGTGCTGGCCGAGGCGTTCATGGAAAGCCACCATTCGGTGACCACCCACCCGCAGATCCTCCCCTTCCTCGCCGACGCCAACAGCCAGTACGATCTCCTCGGCGACTACGTCAGCCGGCAGTTTTCCGCCTCCGGGGTGCCCAGTCCCTTCGTCGCCGACAAGAACTACACCGCGACCCAGATCCTCCAGGCCATGGGCGGACAGGGCGGCGGCACGCGGCGCCGCGGGCTCGAGGACGCGGGGGCCTTGGTTCCCGACGGGATCACCGCCCGCGCCTTCGCCGCCGAACAGGCCCGCCAGTCGCTGGCGTCAGAGGACGGCCACGACTACGCCGCCGCCTCGGACGCCGAGATGATCGACGCCCTGCTCTACAACGTCTGGCCCAATATGAGTTTCTGGGCCGGATACGCCCCCAATCTCGTCTATCGCTGGCGGCCCAATGGCCGCGATCCGGAAACGGGGATCATGGACGTGATGATCCTCAAGCGCGTCCCCAAAAACGGGCCCCGGCCCAAGCCGGCGCCGGTCCACGAGCTCGGCGTCGACGATGACTGGAGCGAGGCGACCGAGCTGGGCGGTCTCACCGCCATTTTCGAACAGGACATGGGCAATCTCCCCTTCGTCCAGGAGGGCCTCCACGCCTCCGGCTCCGGCGTGGTCCACTTCGGCCGCTACGCCGAAATGCGCATCCGCAAACTCCACCAGATGATCGACCGCTTTATCGCGGAGGGGGAAGCCTGATGACCTTTCCTCCCTCCCCCTTATGGGGAGGGAAGACATGCGTCTATCCCTTCGCCGCCATCGCCTTGGCCACCGCCGCGCCGACCTCCTCGTGGGTGGGGTTGCGGCGCAGGGTGAGGCCGCCGTTCACCTGGAGGTTCTGGCCGGTCATGAAGCACTCGTCGCCGGCCAGCCACACGGCGGCGTTGGCGATGTCCTCGCTGGTGCCGATACGCCCCAGGGGGTAGCCGGCGACGAAGGCGTCGAACAGGCCCGGCGTCGCCTTGGCCCCGGCGGTCATCGGCGTGTCGGTGAGGCCCGGCGAGATGGAATTGACCCGGATACCCCGCGCGCCGAACTCATTGGCGGCGCAGCGGACCACGTGATCGGTCCCGGCCTTGGTCCCCATATAGGCCGCGTGGTCGCCCAGCATGATGGTGGCCGTCGCCGAACTGATCTGGATCAGCGAACCGCCGCCATCCATCGCCCCGATCATCGACTGGAGAAACCAGAACGGGCCGATGAACTGCAGCTCGGTCATCGTCCGCAATTCCTCCTCGGTATTGTCGAGGAACGGTTTCAACAGGCCCCAGCCGGTGGCGTTGACCCCGATCGTCACCCCGCCCATCGCCGCTTTGGCGCCGGACGCGAGGGCGAAGACTTCCTCGCGACGGGTGATGTCGCAGTGCGCCCAGTGGCCGCCGATCTCCCTGGCGAAGGCTTCGAGCGCCGCGTCGTGGCGCCCGGCGACCATCACCCGCGCGCCCTCGGCGGCGAACCGCCGGGCGATGACCTGGCCCATGTTTCCGGCGCCCGCGGCGCCCAGCACCACCGCGCATTTCCCGTCCAGCCGTCCCGTCATTTCGACCACCCTTTTTGTCGCTAACGCCTTGCCTCTTCTGTACAATAGGCGGGCCTGAAACGGGAGAGACAAATGGCCCCAAGCGTGGAGATGAGCGCCGCCCGATCGCTGGGCGACGTCGCCCGGATCAATGCCGCCGCGCGGCCGGACCGGACCGCCTTCGAGTTCGAGGGCCGGGTCACGAGTTTCGCCGCTCTCGACCGGCGGACCAATCAGGTGGCCAACGGCCTGTCCGCCCTGGGGTTGAAGGCCGGCGACCGCATCGCCTGGCTCGGAAAGAACGCCGACGCCTATTTCGAGGTGCTGTTCGGGGCGGCCAAGGCGGGGATCGTCATGGCGCCGATCAACTGGCGCCTCGCCGGCCCGGAAATCCGCTATATCGTCGCCGACGCGGGCGCCAGGGCCTTGTTCGTCGGCCCCGAGTTCCTCGATCTGGCGCGCACGCTTCTGCCGGACTTCGGCCACCCGGTCGCGGTGATCGCAACGGAAGGCGGGGCGCCGGAGTGGCCGGACTATACCGGCTGGCGCGACGGCCAATCCGCCATCGACCCCATGACCCCGGTCGCGTGGGAGGATGTCGCGATCCAGCTCTACACCTCGGGCACCACCGGCCATCCCAAGGGCGCGATGCTCGCCCACCGCGCGATCCTCGGCTCCCAGATCGCCGACCGGACAGCCGATCCGCCGTGGAGCCGCTGGTCGCCGGACGACGTCAGCCTGGTGGCCATGCCGGTGTTCCACATCGGCGGCACCGGCTGGGGGATCATCGGCCTGGTCAACGGGGCCAAGGGGGTGATCGCCCGGGAGTTCGACCCCGGCAAGGTTCTGGATTTCATCGAGAACCACCGTATCAGCAAGATGTTCATGGTGCCCGCCGCGATGCAGATCGTGGTCCGCGATCCGCGCGCCCGGGAGGTGGATTTCTCCTGCCTGAAGTATCTCCTCTACGGCGCCTCGCCGATCCCGCTGGATCTGCTGAAAGAGTGCATGGAGGTGTTCGGCTGCGGCTTCGTGCAGATGTACGGCATGACCGAGACCTGCGGCACCATCGTCGCCCTGCCGCCGGAGGACCACGACCCGGCGGGCAACGCGCGGATGCGCTCGGCGGGAAAAGCGCTGCCGGGGGTGGAGATCGCGGTGATCGACGAGGCCGGCGCGCCGGTTCCCGCCGGAACCGTGGGCGAGATCGCCAGCCGCTCGGTCCGCAACATGACCGGCTACTGGAATCTCGCCGAGGCCACCGCCAACACCATCGACGCGTCGGGTTGGCTGCGCACCGGCGACGCCGGCTATCTCGACGCCGACGGCTATGTCTTCATCCACGACCGGGTCAAGGACATGATCATCACCGGCGGCGAGAACGTCTATCCCGCCGAGGTGGAGAACGCGATCTTCGGCCATCCGGACGTCGCCGACGTGGCCGTGATCGGCGTGCCCGACCCCAAATGGGGCGAGGCGGTGAAGGCGATGGTGGTGCGCAAGGCGGGCGCCGATCCGTCCGCCGCCGACATCATCGGCTGGGCGCGCGAGCGGATCGCCGGCTTCAAGACCCCCAAGAGCGTCGATTTCATCGACGCCCTCCCGCGCAACGCCTCGGGCAAAATCCTGCGCCGCCAGCTTCGCGAACCGTTCTGGGCGGGGCGCGAGAGGCGGGTGGGTTGAGCGGCGCGTCCGACCGCCTCGCCTCGCTCAAAGTCGGGGTGGCGGCGATCGCGGTGATCGCCGGAGCCTTCGCCCTGTGGGCGCTGCGCCACATCCTCACCCCCTTCGCCCTGGCCGTCTTCCTTCTTCTGGTGATCGACGGCTCGGCCAAGGCGCTCACCCGCCGGCTGAGGCTGCCCCCGCGCGTGGCCCTGATCGCGGCGATCGCCATCGTGGTGGCCTTCTTCGGCGTCACGATCTGGATCGTCGCCGACAACGCCGGCCAGATCGCCCGCGAGTCCGGGGGCTATACGGCGCGCATCGACGTTCTGTTGCAAATGACCGGCGACCGGCTGGGGCTGAAAGAGGCGCCGAGCCTCTCGGGCCTGTTCCACCAGATCGATCCGGGGCGCTACGCCGGGGTTTTGGCCGGCGGCGTCGGCCACGTCGCCGAGGGCGCGGTCTTCACCCTGATCTATCTGGGCTTCATGCTCGCCTCGCGGCGGGGGTTCCAGGCCAAGTCGCGCGAACTCTTCGGCGAGGGTGGGGAACGCTCCGAGGCGATCATGGTGTTCCGCCGCGTCGAGCGGGGCGTGGAGAGCTATATCTGGGTCCAGACCATGATCGGCCTCATGATCGCCGCCGCCTCGGCGGTGCTGATGTGGACGGTGGGGCTGTCCCACGTCCTCTTCTGGTCGTTCCTGATCTTCCTCGCCAACTACATCCCCGCCATCGGGGCGGCGGTGGGGGTGTTGATCCCGCCGCTCTTCGGCATCGTCGAGCTCGACGCCCTGTGGAAACCCATCGTCCTCCTCGTCGCCCTCGAGGCGGTGCATTTCACCGTCAGCCACGTGGTTCAGCCGCGCATGCAGGGCAAGAGCCTCAACATCGACCCTATCGTCGTGCTTCTCGCCCTGGCCTTCTGGGGCGTGATCTGGGGTCTGGGCGGCGCCTTCCTGTCCACGCCGCTGACGGTGATCGTGATGGCGATCTGCGCCGAATTCCCGGCCACGCGCCCCCTGGCCGTGCTCCTCTCCGAAGACGGCAGGCCCTATTCGGCGGA
>JBDTKQ010000091.1:0-3613 GCA_039935235.1 Caulobacteraceae bacterium | reverse complement strand
TCATGACCGCCCTGTTTTTCTTCGCGATCGACTGGATCCTCCATCTCGGGATCGGCGCGATCCTGAAACTGGCCAACGCGGAGTAGGCGCGAGACCCATGAGCGACATCCAGACCCACGCCGCGCCGGCCCACGCCGCCAATCCCCACCACAAGTGGTACATCGTCCACGCCTATTCGAACTTCGAGAAGAAGGTCGCCGAAAGCATCCGCGAACAGGCCCACACCCAGGGGCTCGACGACAGTTTTTCCGAAATCCTGGTCCCTACCGAGGATGTCGTGGAGATCCGCCGCGGTCGCAAGATCAACGCCGAGCGGAAGTTCTTTCCCGGCTATGTACTTGTGAAGATGGATCTTTCCGACGAGGCGTATCACCTGGTCAAGAATACGCCCAAGGTCACCGGCTTCCTCGGCTCCGGCCTCAAGCCGATGCCCGTCTCCGAGCGCGAGGTCGCCCGGATCATCGGCGCCATCGAAGAAGGGGTGGAACGGCCCAAGCCCACCATCCAGTTCGAGATCGGCGAGGCGGTTCGGGTGATCGACGGTCCCTTCGCCAGCTTCAACGGTTCGGTCGAACAGGTCGACGAGGACCGCGCCCGACTGCGCGTCACCGTCTCGATTTTCGGCCGCGCCACTCCGGTGGAACTCGAATACGCCCAGGTGGAAAAAGCCGGCTAGGCGCCAACGCCCCGCCCGATTTCCGGGCGGGCAAATCCGTGGGAGGGGCGCCACCCCGCACCACGGCTCAACCGGCCGACTGACGGCCACACGAGGAGATCATGGCCAAGAAGATACTGGGATATATCAAGCTGCAGGTGAAGGCCGGCGCCGCCACGCCTTCGCCGCCTATCGGTCCGGCCCTCGGCCAGCGCGGCGTCAACATCATGGGTTTCTGCAAGGAATTCAATGCTCGCACCGAGAATATGGTCAAGGGAACGCCGCTGCCGACCGTGATCACCGTCTATCAGGACAAGAGCTTCACCTTCGTCACCAAGACGCCCCCGGCCACCCACTTTCTGAAAGAGGCGGTCGGCATCAAGTCGGGCTCCGGCAAGACCGGCCGCGAGACCGTCGGCAGCGTCACGCGCCAGCAACTGCGCGAGATCGCCACCGCAAAGATGAAGGATCTCAACGCCAACGATATCGAGGCCGCGGCCAAGATCATCGAAGGCTCCGCCCGGGCCATGGGCCTCAAAGTCGTGGAGGCGTGAGAGACATGCCCAAACAGGCAAAACGTGTTCAAGCGTGGACCGGCGACCGCAATCAGGTCCACGGCCTCCCCGACGCGGTGAAGCTGGTGAAAGCCAACGCCACGGCCAAGTTCGACGAGAGCGTGGAGATCGCCGTCAATCTCGGCGTCGATCCGCGGCACGCCGACCAGCAGGTCCGCGGCGTGGTTTCCCTGCCCTCGGGCACCGGTCGTGACGTACGCGTCGCGGTCATCGCCAAGGACGCCAAGGCCGACGAGGCCCGCGCCGCGGGCGCGGAGGTGGTCGGGGCCGAGGACCTGGTCGAGCGCATACAGGGCGGGTTCATGGAGTTCGATCGGGTGATCGCAACGCCGGACATGATGGCCCTCGTCGGCCGCCTGGGGAAAATCCTCGGCCCCCGCGGTCTGATGCCAAACCCCCGCGTCGGCACGGTCACGCCCAATGTCGGTCAGGCGGTCAAGGACGCGAAGGGTGGCTCGATCGAGTTCCGCGTTGAAAAGACAGGGATCGTCCATGCCGGGATCGGCAAGGCCAGCTTCACCGACGAGGCGATCACGGCGAACGTGAAGGCCCTGATGGACGCCTTGGGCAAGGCCAAACCCTCGGGCGCGAAGGGCGTCTACATCAAGCGCATCAGCCTCTCCTCGACCATGGGGCCGGGCGTGAAGGTGGACGCGGCCAGTATCGGCGCCTAGGCCGCCTGGCTATCGGTCCAGCCGGGGCGATCGACCCGGCTGGACGGGTCGGCGGGCCACCCACACCAGTCCGGCCCACGGCGCTCCGCCGCCTCGACGGTCGACGAAGTCGTGATCGGGCGCCCGTTCCAGGCCGAGCCGGCGCATCACCGCCCGGGAACGAAGGTTTTCCGGGGCCGTGTAGCTGAGCACCTCGGAAAAGCCGAGGCGCCCGAAGCCATCGTCGAGAGCGGCGCGCGCCGCCTCGGTGGCGTAGCCGCATCCCCAGGCTTCCCGGCGCAGTCGCCATCCGATCTCGACACCCGGCGCGAGAGGGTGATCGGACCACACCGGGAGTATGCCCACATAGCCGATGAAACCGCCGCCACGCGTCTCCACCGCCCAGCGGCAAAAGCCGACGCGCTCCAGCGTTTCACGATACCGTCGGAACTTCGCCTCGCTCTCCGCTCGGGTGAGGGGCGGGGTGTCGACCATGGTGGCGGCGTCCATATGGAGCGCCGCGAAATTCTCGAGATCCCCCTGGCGCCATTGGCGAAGGGTCAGACGGTCCGTCGTCAGCATCGGCGCCTCTCGCTTTGATCGTTGGCGCGTATAGCAAATCGGCGACCGTCGGACGTTTGAACGCGTCGCCTGCGCGTGCGGGGCGAAAGTACGGCGACCGCGGCGCGACCTGACTTTCGAAAGCACGGTGGTCCAGACCCGAAGCCAGGGCGTGCATCTCTCGGACGGTCGCGGGCGCGGTTGCTTTCCCCGCGAACCTTCTGTAAGAGCCCGGCTCCGACGCGAGGTTCGATCTCGCGCCGATCCTGTCCGAGAACCGCGGGCCTCTCAAGGCTTAATCGGCAACCGCCGCGGGGAGATGGGGAGCGAAAGGTCACGCCGGCGCAGGTGAGCGCCGCTTGGCCGGGCGCATCCTAGGACAGTCCCATGATGGCGCCCGGGAGAGATTCCGCGCGCCGCCCGCCGTTGGAGACCGCCGTGGACCGCGCACAGAAATCCGAATCGATCGAGGCCCTCAGGGGCGTGTTCGCCGGCGCGGGGGCGGTGGTGGTCACCCACTACATGGGTCTCACGGTCGCCCAGATAACCGATCTGCGCCGCCGCCTTCGCGTCGAGGGCGCCTCGCTTCAGGTGGTCAAGAACCGCCTTGCGCAAAAGGCGCTCAACGGGGCCGGCGACGAAGCGCGCGCGCTCTTCACCGGTCCGGTGGCGATCGCCTTCGGTCCGGACGCGGTAAGCGCGGCCAAGGTGGCGACGGCCTACGCCAAGGACAACGACAAGTTCACGATCGTCGGCGGGATGATGGGCGACCAGGTGCTCGACGCGAAAAGCATCGACGCCCTCGCGAAACTGCCGTCGCTCGACCAGATCCGCGCGCGTATCGTCGGCCTTGTCCAGGCCCCCGCCACCAAGGTCGCCGGCGTCCTCCAGGCGCCCGCCGGCCAGCTGGCCCGCGTCCTCAACGCCTACGCCACCAAGGCCGCGGCCTAAGGTATTTCCGCACCTCCTCTTTGTCATTTTATCGCCCAAAGGACCTCAAACAGATGGCTAAACTCGAAAAACTGGTCGACGACCTCTCCGCTCTCACCGTGCTCGAGGCGTCGGAACTCTCCAAGTTGTTGGAAGAAAAGTGGGGCGTCAGCGCCGCCGCTCCGGTGGCCATGGCCGCCGCCGGTCCGGCCGCCGCTGGTCCGGCCGAAGTCGCCGAG
>JBDTKQ010000090.1:0-1686 GCA_039935235.1 Caulobacteraceae bacterium | reverse complement strand
TGAAGATGTGGATGGGCGGTGAATGACGGGGACAACGCCCGCGGGGCGCGATCGGTCCACCGGTCGTCCACCCCCGCGGCGACACGGGGGGTCTGTGCGGCGATCGGCGCCGGGCATGGGGACAAGGGGGCAACCGACGGGCGTTTCGCGGCGAACCGCTCGTTGTCGATGGGGATCGGCGTGGGGACAAAAACGCGGCGCCCCGGTCGAACTCTCCTGACGCCCGCGTCCGTTCACCGAGCGGTCAACGGGGGGCAAGCCGACGTGGAAACCGGAGGTTTTCCCCGCCGGGCGCGAGCGCCGCGCAAAACGCGCGAAACGCCGCACCGCTCTTCCGCCATGGGGCGGGAGTGGTTAAGATTTGGTGAACGCGTCATCCACACAAATCGTTCCTTTTCGAAAGCTGAAAGGTCATGACACCGGCGTCGCGGCTGGCCACCTATTTTCATGTCCACCTCGTCTCGGATTCCACGGGCGAGACGCTCAACGCCCTTGCCCGAGCGGTATGCGCGCGGTTCAACAATGTCTTGCCGATCGAACATATCTACGCCCTCGTCCGCTCGCCCCGGCAGCTGGAGCGGGCCTTGGGCGAGATCGCCAACGCGCCGGGGATCGTCCTTCACACGATCATCGATCGCCATCTGCGCGGCGCACTGGAAATCGGTTGCCAGGCGCTGGACATGCCGTGCATCGCCGCCCTCGACCCGCTGGTGTCGGCCCTTTCCCGCTACCTGGGGGCGCCGCTCTCCACCCGGGTGGGGGCGCAGTACGCGCTGGACACCGACTATTTCAACCGCATGGACGCCCTGTCCTATGCTCTGGGCCACGACGATGGCCAGGGGGGCCAGGATCTGGCCCGCGCCGACGTGGTGCTGGTGGGGGTTTCCCGCACCTCGAAGACCCCGACCTGCATCTATCTGGCCCATCGCGGGGTGCGGGCGGCGAACGTCCCCCTCGTGCCCGCCGCCGGCGTGCCGGAAAGCCTCACCGCGCTGAAGGGGGTCACCGTGGTGGGCCTGACGGTCTCTCCCGACCGCCTCGTGCAGATCCGTCGCAACCGCTTGCGCAGCCTCAACGAGGGCCGCGAGAGCAGCTATGTCGACACCGATCTGGTGCGCGGGGAGATCGTCGCGGCCCGCCGCCTGTTCGAGCGCAAGGGCTGGCCGGTGATCGACGTCACCCGCCGCTCGGTGGAGGAGACCGCCGCGGCGGTGATCAACATCCTTTCCGGCGGCCGCGGCCAGGTGGAGGTGCTTGGGTGATCCCCCTGGTGCTGGCCTCGGCCAGTTCGGCGCGGGCGGCGATCCTCGCCGGCGCCGGGGTCGCCTTCACCGCCGTTTTGGCGGGCATCGACGAGGACGCGGTCAAACGCGATCTCGCCCGCGCCGGGGCCGGCCCGCGGGCGGTGGCCGAGGCTCTGGCGGAGGCCAAGGCGACGGTTGTGTCCCGCCGCCAAGGCGGTCTGGTGATCGGGGCCGACCAGACCCTCGATCTGGACGGCGCCCTATTCGACAAGGCGCCGGATCTGGCGGCGGCCCGCACGCGGTTGCGCGCCCTGCGCGGCCGCGCCCACCTCCTTCATGCGGCGCTGGCGGTGGCGCGGGACGGAAAGGTGATCTGGCGGACGACCGACAGCCCGCGGCTGACCATGCGCGCCTTTTCCGACGCCTTTCTCGACGACTATCT
>JBDTKQ010000089.1:0-5830 GCA_039935235.1 Caulobacteraceae bacterium | reverse complement strand
GAAGAGCCCCACGACGATCGCCGCCCGTTCAACCCGCCGGTAGGACCCGGTCAGCACCACAAGCAGCAACGCCCCGGCAGCCAGCGGCAGGGTGACGAGGCGCGGGACACCGTAAAGCTCGCCGACGCCCGCCACCCCGGACATCTCTGTCGACAAGGCTCCGCCGGTGGCGACCGCGAGGCCCGCGACCGACACCCACGCCCATAGTTTGCCGAAGGTTTCCTTGATCAACTCGCCGTGGCCGCGCCCGGTGAAGATGCCGAGCCGGACGGTGAGTTCCTGAACCATGTAGAGGATCGGCATCAACACGAACTGGATCAGGAGCAGGCGATAGCCCCACTGAACCCCACTCTGGCCAGCGGTGATGATGCTGCCGACGTCGGTGTCCGCGAGCATGACCACGATCCCCGGACCGAGGACCGCGAAAAACCGGACAAGACGCCCGCGGATGGGCGCCTTCGCGGGAGCGAGGGCGGCTTCAGTCACGAGGGCTCGTCATGAGGTCCACCGCATCGCGTTGATGAGAATGCGTCGCATCAACTAGACGGTCGCCGTGAATTGTCAACAGGGGGTCTCCGGGCCGGGGCGCCGCGGCTATCCCCCGCTCAAGGCTCCGAAGATCAGAACCTCCTCCCCGTCGGCCACCGCGCGGCCGATGTCCTCGACCCCCTCGCCGCCGACGAAGATTCGGATGTGCCGGCGCACGCGATCCTGCTCGTCGATCACCCGAAAGCGAATGCCCCGGAAGCGCGCATCGAGATCGCGCAGCACATCGTCCACCGTCGCGCCGGCGGCCTCCAGCCGCGTCGCCCCGCCGCAATAGGATTGCAACTGGCTGGGAATGAGAACCGCGGTCATGCCAGCGGCGCGGCTACCACCGAATAGATCTCCGGCAGATGGCCGGCGATCCGGCTCCACGTTTCCCCCTCGTCGGCGCTGGCCCACAACTCGCCGTTGGTCGCTCCCAGATAAAGGCCGACCGGATCGCCGCCGTCGGCGCAGAACGCCTGGCGCTTGACCGTGAACCACGCCTGGTCGCCGGGAAAACCGCGGTCCTGTCGCGACCAGCTCGCGCCTGCGTCGACGGTCCGGTAGACCGCCGGTTTGCCGCCGGGACTGGTGCGCGGCCACAGATCGGTTCCGTCCATGGGGAAGACCCATGCGGTGTCCGGATCGCGCGGGTGGGCGACGATGGTGAAACCGATATCGCCGATCTCCGCCGGCATCGCCTTGCCAATCCGCGTCCACGCGTCCGACGGCCGATCAAGGCGATAGATGCCACAGTGGTTCTGCTGATAGATACGGTCGGGATTGGCGGGGTGCACGGCGATGAAATGCGCGTCCTGGCCGTATTCCGGAAAGGGGTCCGGCAGGAAATTGACCTCCACGTTCTTGTTGAGCGGGGTCCATGACACCGCTCGATCGAGGCTTTCGAACACCCCTCCGGTGGAGGTGGCCAGATACATATGGCGCGCGTCGCGCGGGTCGATGGCGATCTGATTGAGCAAGGCGCCGTCCGGCGTCCCGGCGTCGGCGGGAACCCAATTGGAATACATTGGATGGTCGTTGAAACCGGCGACGCTCGCCCAGGTGTCGCCGCCGTCCTCGCTGACGAAGAGACCCGGCGGAGAGGACCCCGCCCACCAAACCCCCGGTTCGCTCGCATGTCCGGGCTCCAGCCAGAAGGTGTGGTCCACCGCGCGCGCGGCCGCCCCCGGCGCGGCCTTGGGAAAGGCGGGCGGCCGCGAGGCTTCCCTCCACGTCCGGCCGTCGTCCGCCGAGCGGAAAACGGTCGGCCCCAGGTGACCGGTCTTTGCCGCCATCAACAGGGTTCCAGGCACACGCGGGTCGTGGACGAGGTGGTTCACGATCTGGCCCAGATAGAGCGGGCCTTCGACCTTCCAGTCTCGTCGATCGGGATCGCCGCGATAGATCCACGCGCCCTTTCGGGTGCCGACCAGAAGTTGAACGCAGCGCGCCATACCGGGTCCCCCGCTCTCGCTGAGGTTGGCATTATAGACGTGCGTTTGGGGGCGACAAAGCCGTCCGCCGCAAGGCTCGCTGACGCCACGGCAGGCTTTCACGCCGGCGACGAACCGGCCTATGTCTCATCCCGATGAGCGACACCGCGTTCGACGATCTTGGTCTCCC
Organism: Caulobacteraceae bacterium; assembly: GCA_039935235.1. Taxonomy (GTDB): domain Bacteria; phylum Pseudomonadota; class Alphaproteobacteria; order Caulobacterales; family Caulobacteraceae; genus Acaudatibacter. The sequence goes on along the minus strand of JBDTKQ010000089.1, from coordinate 3,679 downwards.
CTCCCCCTCAGAGCGGCAGGCGCAGGGTCGTGGCGTGCGGCCGCGCGACGCCGCGACGCTGATCCTGATCCGCCGCGACGGGCCAAAGCCGCGTGTGCTCATGGGGCGGCGTCACAAGGGCCACGCCTTCATGCCCGACAAGTGGGTGTTTCCCGGCGGGCGTGTGGATCCGGCGGATTTCCGCGCGCCGCACGCCACCGATCTGAGGCCCGAGGTCGCCGCCCGCCTCGGCAAGACCGCGCTGCCGTCCCGCGCCCGCGCCCTGGCCATGGCGGCTATTCGCGAAACCTTCGAGGAGGTCGGGGTGTTGCTCGCCACGCCCGCCCCGCCGCGCGTCGCCGCCGGCCCTTGGCGGGAATTCCTCGCTCAAGGCGCCCACGCCGATCTCGCGGCCCTGGATTTCGTCGCCCGGGCGATCACGCCGCCTGGCCTCCCCAAGCGCTTCGACGCACGGTTCTTCATGGCCGAGGCCGAGCGCCTTCTCAGCCTCGAGCGACAGGCGGACTGCGGCGAACTCGACGAGATCGCCTGGGTGGAATTGCCTGAAGCGATGGCCCTCGACCTGCCGAGCGTCACCCGCTTCGTCCTGCGCGAACTGCCTCTTCGATTGGCCGATCCTTCGCGCCCGGCGCCCTCCTTGCGTTTTCTGCGAGGCAAACAAAGCCTCGTGCACCTGTAAGGCGACCGGCCCGACGTTGACTTCTCGCGCGCGATTCGTATTGTCCGCGGCTTCGTAAAAAAGCTCGCCGGCCACGCGCCGTGTGCGTCAGGAACCAGATCGCATGGCCAAACCGGCTTCCATCAAAATCCGCCTCAACTCGACGGCGGACACCGGCTTCTTTTACGTCACCAAGAAGAACGCCCGCACAATGACCGAAAAGATGGTGGTCAAGAAGTACGATCCGGTCGTTCGCAAGCACGTGGAATTCCGCGAAGGCAAGATCAAATAGCGGCGCGGACCGCCAGAAGCCTCGCGACCGTTTCCAGGAAATAGCCCACCGAGATTGGCTTGGCGATATAGGCCTCGCAGCCGCCTTCCATGATCCGCGCCTCGTCGCCTTTCATGGCGAACGCGGTGACCGCCACCACCGGGATATCGGCGAGCGCCGGGTCTTCCTTCAACCACCGCGTAACCTCCAGGCCGCTGATCGCCGGAAGCTGGATGTCCATCACGATCAGGTCGGGGCGGCGGTCACGGGCAAGGCCGAGGGCGGCGAGACCCTCGCCGGTCTGCAGCACCTCGTAGCCATGGGCCTCGAGCAGATCATGAAAGAGCTTCATGTTGAGCTCGTTGTCCTCGACGATGAGGATCGTCTTTGCCATGCGATTCCCTGGCCGCCGACCGCTTGTCCGAAAAGCGCGATTCGCCCTCTACGGACGTATTGCGCATCACAGACACACCAATATCCTTAAGCCGACGTTTCCGACCCGGAGGTCCCCTGCCCCAAGCCGCCGTCCCGCCAGCCGTCCACTTCGTGCCGATCCACCCGACGGCCCCGCTGATCGTGGTCGATGTCGACGAGGTTCTGGCCATGTTCATGCGCGGCTTCGAGAGGTTCGTCGGCGCCCGCGGGATGGAAATGCGGATCAGCCGGTTCGCGCTGTTCCAGAACATTTTCCGCACGGGTGAGGTCGACCACCTGGACCTCGCCGCCGGCCGAACATTATTCGACGAGTTCTTCCGCCGCGACGTCGAGGACATCGACCCGGCGCCGGGAGCGCCCGAGGCCCTCGCCGCGCTTGCCGGCGAGGCGAGCATCGTCGTCCTGACCAACGCGCCCGACCACGGCGCGGCCCCGCGCGGCCGCTGGCTGGTGAAGCAGGGTCTCGACTATCCCATGGTCGTCAACAGCGGGCTCAAGGGACCGGCGGTCGCCGCCCTCGCGGCCCGGACGCGTGGACCGGCCGCATTCATCGACGACCTCCTGCCCAATCTCGATTCCGTGGCGCGGGACGCGCCCCTGGTCCACCGCTTCCAGATGGTGGCGGACGAGCGTCTGCGTCCGCTCGCCTTTTCCGCGCCGGAGCGGCATGAGCGGGTGGACGAATGGCCGGCGCTCCGGGTGCGCCTGACGGAGGTTCTCGGCATGGCGGCGCGGAAATGATCCGGATCGGGGTGGACTTCGGCGGCACCAAGATTGAGGCGGCCGCCCTCTCGCCGGACGGCGCCTTTCTCAGCCGCGTGCGGGCGCCCAATCCGGGAGACTACGACGCGGCGATCGCGGCGGTGGCCTCGCTCGTGGCCGAGGCCGAACGCGAGGCGGGGATCTCAGGGGCTCCCGTCGGCATCGGCATGCCGGGCTCGATCTCGCCAACGAGCGGACGCCTGCGCAACGCCAACAGCACCTGGATGAACGGCCGGCAATTCGACGTCGATGTGGCCCGCGCGATCGGGCGCCCGATCCGACTTCAAAACGACGCCAACTGCTTCGCCCTGTCGGAGGCGACCGACGGCGCGGCGGCCGGAGCGGCCGTGGTCTTTGGCGCCATACTTGGAACCGGCTGCGGCGGTGGGGTGGTGGTCGGCGGGCGCACCGTGGAGGGACGCAACCGGATCGGCGGCGAATGGGGACACTCTCCCCTCCCCTGGCCATCGGCGGAGGAACGTGGGGCGCACCTCTGCTGGTGTGGACGGATCGATTGCCTGGAGACGTGGATTTCCGGCTCGGCGTTTCGCGCCGACCACGCCGCCGCCAGCGGCCGCGACCTCGCCGGCGCCGATGTCATGACCCTCGTGCGCGCCGGCGACCCCGTCGCCGGCGCGGCTTTCGAACGCTACCTCGACCGCCTCGGTCGCGCCTTTGCGGTGATTTGCGACGTTCTCGATCCCGACGTGATCGTCTGCGGCGGCGGCATGTCCAACGTCTTGGAGATTTACGACCGGGTTCCCCGCGTCGTCGCCCGCCACATCTTTTCGGATTCGTTCACCACGCCGATCGTCGAGGCCGCCCACGGCGACTCCTCGGGTGTGCGCGGGGCGGCGTGGCTGTGGCCGCTGATCTGACCACTCTTTGTCGCGATTGCCTCTGGCTGGGCGCCGGCCAGGGGTCGCGGTGTCCGGCGTGCCGCTCTGCCCGCCTCGTCGGCCATCCCGAGTTGGCGACTCTGGCCATTGCCCATGTCGATTGCGACGCCTTCTACGCCTCGGTGGAAAAGCGCGACCGCCCCGAGCTTCGTGACCTGCCCGTGATCGTCGGTGGCGGCAAGCGGGGCGTTGTGACCACTTGCTGCTATATCGCCCGGGTTTCCGGCGTTCGCTCCGCGATGCCGATGTTCACGGCTCTGCGTTTGTGTCCCGAGGCGATCGTGATTTCCCCGGACTTCACAAAATACCAGGACGAGAGCCGGCGGATCATGGAAAGGCTCCGCGCCCTCACCCCGCTGGTGCAAACCCTGTCGCTCGACGAGGCATGGCTGGATCTTTCAGGCACCGAGCGTCTGCACGGCGCGCCGCCGGCGGCGGTCCTGGCCAAGCTCCAGTTGGAAATCGAACGGGAGATCGGTCTGGGGGTGTCGATCGGTCTGGCGACGAACAAGTTCCTCGCCAAGATCGCCTCGGATCTCGAAAAGCCGCGCGGCTTCGCGATGATCGGAGCCGACGAGGCGGAGCGCTTCCTCGCGCCCCGTCCCGTTTCGATCCTGCCCGGCGTCGGTCCAGCCTTGGTCCGCACGCTTCACA
>JBDTKQ010000088.1:0-5926 GCA_039935235.1 Caulobacteraceae bacterium | reverse complement strand
AGGCCGAAAACCACGGACGCCACGCGCTTGTCCCTCCCAGCCGAGAACTCAGCTTTGCACGGCGCGCCGCCGCCTTGTAGCTTTTCCTGGCAGATCATGACCGCGCCACCGACCCTCTTCGACCGCGCCCGCGCCGCGTGCCTCTACGACGAGCACTCCCGCGATCTGATCCTCAAGCTCAAGCACGCCGACCGCACGGACCTTTCCGGCCTCTTCGCGCGCTGGCTGGCGCGCGCGGCGGCGGACCTTCTTCCCGAGATCGACGCCGTGTCGCCGGTGCCTCTCCACCGCTGGCGGATGCTCGGGCGGCGCTACAACCAGGCCGCCGAGATCGCCCGGCCGCTCGCGCGGCTGGCGGGGGTGAGTTATTTCCCCGACGCCCTCGTTCGCCGCCGCGCCACGGGGACGCAAGGGGGCAAGAGCGGGGCCGCCCGGCGGCGCAACGTCGCGGCCGCATTCGTGGTCCCCGACGCCTGGCGGCCGAGGGTCGAGGGCAAGCGGATTTTGCTCGTGGACGACGTCCTGACCACCGGGGCGACCGCGGAGGGCTGCGCGCGGGCGCTCAAGGCGGCGGGGGCGGCGGGGGTCGATGTGGCGGTGATCGCGCGGGTGAAACAATTGACCTGGCGCCCCATATGACCCAAGCACGCGAGGCGCCATGTCCAGCCCAGGTTCCATGCCACAGGTCACCGTCTACACCCGCCCGTTCTGCGGTTTTTGCGCCCGCGCCATCTCGCTGCTGGGCGAGAAGGGGGTCGTCTTTACCGAGATCGAGGCGGGGTTCGACCCGCGAATGCGGGCGGAGATGATCCGTCGTTCGGGTCGCAGCACCTTTCCGCAGATCTTCGTCGGCGACAAACATATCGGCGGCTGCGACGACCTGATCGCCCTCGACGACGCCGGGCGGTTCGACGCGGTGATCCGCGCCCCGGCATGAGGGTCGGCCTCGTCCAGCTGCGCACGCCGGCGTCGCAAGGCGCCGCCCTGGCCCACGCCGCGCCGCTGATCCGCGAGGCGGCCGCCGGGGGCGCGGCGCTGATCGTCACTCCCGAGGGCTCGAACCTGTTGCAACGCGACCGCGCCCGTCTGTTCGAGCATCTGGCGAGCGCCGATGACGACGAGGCGGTCACCGGCTTTCGCGCCCTCGCCGCCGAGCTTTGCGTCTGGCTCCTGATCGGTTCGGCGCTGGTGAGGCGGAAGGATGCGAAGGCCGCCAACCGCTCCATTCTCGTCGCTCCCGACGGCAAGGTGGCCGCGACCTACGACAAGCTGCACATGTTCGATGTCGATCTGCCCACCGGCGAACGTCACCGCGAGTCGTCGCTCTACGCGCCGGGGCGCGAGGCGGTGACGGCCGACGCCGCCGGCGCGCGGCTCGGCCTCACGGTCTGCTATGACCTGCGCTTTCCGGCCCTCCATCGCGCCCTGGCCATCGGCGGGGCGAATGTCCTGACCGTCCCGTCCGCCTTCACCCGGCCGACCGGCGCCGCCCATTGGGAGGTCCTTCTTCGCGCCCGGGCGATCGAGACCGGTTCGTTCGTGCTCGCCCCCGCGCAGGGGGGAACCCACGAGGACGGCCGGGCGACGTGGGGCCGGACCATGGCTGTGGGACCGTGGGGCGAGGTCCTCGCCCTCGCCGATCACGACGAGCCCTGCGCCATCTTCGCCGACCTCGATCTGGCGGCGGCGGACGCGGCCCGCGCCGCCATTCCCGCCCTCGCCAACGCTCGGGCGTTCACCGGCCCATGATCCGCTACGCCCTCGCCTGCGAAAACGGCCATCCCTTCGAGGGCTGGTTCAGCGCCTCCGCCGACTTCGACGACCAGGCGGCGCGCGGCCTTCTGGCCTGCCCGGTGTGCGCCTCCGCGACTGTAGCCAAGCAGATCATGGCCCCGGCGGTCTCGGGAACCCGAAAGCACGGCACGCCCGATGCGCCGGCGGCCATGCGCCAGGTGGTGATGGACGCGCTCGGCAAGGTGCGTCGTCACGTCGAGGCGAATTTCGACTATGTGGGAGATCGCTTCGCCGCCGAGGCCCGCTCGATCCACGAGGGCAAGGCCGAGGAGCGCGGCATCTACGGCGAGGCCTCCGCCGGCGAGGTGAAGGCCCTGGTCGCCGATGGTGTTCCCATCGCCCCCCTCCCGCCGGAACCGCCGAAGAAGACCGAGGTCAACTGACCGGCGCCGCCCCGCTGGACGGGCGGGCGGGCGCGATCCGGAGCGTTTGTCGCGGCGCCGCCACGGTCACCATGTAGTTCACCGCCGGGTCGGCCGAACGCGACCAGCGGGCGGCGAGGGGATCGAAGGCGACGCCGAAGGGGCCCTCGACCTCGTACGGCTCGCCGGCGAGGAAGCCACGGATTTCCGCGGGCTTGAGGAACTTGCGCCACTCGTGAGTCCCCGCCGGGAGCCAGCGCAGGACATATTCCGCCCCGATCTTGGCCAGGGCGAGAGACCGCAGGGTGCGATTGAGGGTGGCGACGATCATCAGGCCGCCGGGGGCGAGGAGCCGCGCGCAATCGCGGAGGAAGGCGCCCGGATCGATCACGTGCTCGATCACCTCCATGTTCAGGATCACGTCGAAGGGGCCTTCCCCGGCCGCGAGCAGGTCCTCCGCGGTCGTCGCGCGATAGGCGATGGCGAGGCCATGCGCGACGGCGTGGGCCGACGCCACCGCGATGTTGCGCTCCGCCGCGTCAACGCCGGTCACGGCGAACCCCAGCCGGGCCATGGGCTCGCACAACAGGCCGCCGCCGCAGCCGATGTCGAGCAGGCGAAGGCCGGCGAAGGGCGCGCGGTCCCGCCCGTCGCGGTCGAAGCGGGCCAGCGCCTTTTCGCGGATGAAGGCGAGGCGCACGGGATTGAACCGGTGCAGCGGCGCGAACTTTCCGCGCGGGTTCCACCACTCCTCGGCGATAGCCGAAAACCTGGCGACATCGGCCGTATCGATGCTGGAGGACGGGGCGGGTGCGGCGATCATCGCTGACCGGTGAACCGGTCGCGCGGCGAGGTCAACGGATGACCCGCACCTCGACGCCGATCCCAATCTCCGCCCACGCCCTGTCCGCGGTGAGGGCCGGCAATCCCTCCCGCTCGGCGAGGGCGAGGCACACCGCATCGCCGAGGGACAGGCCGAAGGCGCGGGTGGCGGCGTGAATACGCCCGGCGGCCAAACCGAGATCGGCGTCCACCGCGACGATCCGATAGGCAAGGCTGGCCACGACCGCGGCGGCCACGGCTGAGCCCTCACCTCGCTGGATGAGCTTTGTCATCACTTCGGCGGCATTCACCGCCGACAGGGCGGAACTGTTGAGGGCCTTTTCCACCACTTCCCCACCCGGCTCGTCGCGAAGGTAGGCGAGAACCGCCGAGGAATCGACGACCCAGCGGCTCAATCCTCCTCCTCCCGCGCGGCTTCCCGGCGACGGTCGGCGATCAGCGAGTCGACCATGCTTTCTCCGCCGGGCGGGATATGACGACGAATCATGTCCCGGGCGCGCCGCATCGCGGCGCCGGTGCTGAGAAGTTCAAGACGGTCGTGATGGAGGCGGGCGATCACAACTCCGCCCCGTTCATAGCTCAACGCCGCCTGAACCTCCGGCGGAAGCCAGATTGAGCCGTTGTCGTCCAACATCAGGCGCACCGGGTTCCCGACATCGGTCGCGCTGCCCGGATCGGGACGCGACCAAACTGGAGCAGGCTCCTCGCCCGGGCCGGGTCCAGCCTGAAGCGAGACGCCCGCCATGGGACTTCTCCGTTCGTCCTCCACCAAGACATTGCGCACGTGCTGGTAGCGTTTGCCGAGAAATCTCGCGATGTCGGCGCGGGCAACCCCCGCCGCCGCCAGGGCGCGTATGCGATCGGACACCGTGGTAAAGGGACGGACGAGCTCCTGCATTCGATGTTGCTCCACCGATATCTCCCGCGACATGACAGTGCCTACCTTATAGGTTGTTTGTTCCGGGCGGAATGGCGCCGTCCGCGTTGTGTCGCCGGCGGCGCCCCGCTAGAAGCGCCTCGCGCGCGGAGGTGGGCGGGACGTGTCCTTGCTGGTGATGAAGTTCGGCGGGACCTCGGTGGCCGATCTCGAGCGGATACGCCGGGCCGCCCGGCTGGTGGCGGCGGAAGTGGCAGGCGGCCACGGGGTGGCGGTCGTCGTCTCGGCCATGGCCGGCAAGACCAACGAGCTGGTGGCGTGGACCGATGGCGCCGGGTCCGCCGCCGGCGCCATCGAACCCTGCGATGACGAATACGACGCGGTGGTCGCCTCGGGCGAGCAGGTGACCGCCGGGCTTCTCGCCATGACCTTGCGCAACATGGGAACGCCGGCGCGCTCGTGGATGGGCTGGCAGATCCCCATCCTCACCGACGACGCCCATGGCCGCGCCCGCATCGACGCGATCCCGCCGGAAAACCTGCTGGCCGCCCTCGGAGCCGGGGAGGTGGCGGTGATCGCCGGGTTCCAGGGCGTGACGGCGGCGGGACGGCTGGCCACGCTTGGGCGGGGCGGTTCGGACACCACGGCGGTGGCCATCGCCGCCGCCATCGGCGCGGGGCGCTGCGACATCTACACCGACGTCGACGGGGTCTATACGACCGACCCGAGGATCGAGGCCAAGGCGCGGCGCCTCACCCGCATCAGCTATGAGGAGATGCTGGAAATGGCCTCCCTCGGGGCCAAGGTGCTGCACACCCGCTCGGTGGAAATGGCCATGGCCCATGGCGTCCCCCTGCGGGTCTTGTCGAGCTTCACCGAACCGGGGCAGTCGGCGGGCGCCGGCACCATGGTCTGCGACGAGGAGGAAATCTTGGAAAAACGGATCGTCAGCGGGGTCGCCTTCAGCCGGGACGAGGCTAAGATCAGCCTCTTCGGTCTGCCCGATCATCCGGGTGTCTCGTCGGAGATCTTCGGGCGTCTGGCCGACGCCAACGTCAATGTCGACATGATCGTTCAAAGCCACGCGCGCAGCGAGGGGGCGGCCAATATGGAATTCACCGTCGGGAGGCGCGACGCCGCCCGGGCGGTGGAGATCGTCCGCGCGGCGCGCGAGGCCATCGGTTTCGTCGAGGTCGCCGTCGACGAGGACGTGGCCAAGGTCTCGGTGATCGGGGTGGGGATGCGCAGCCATGCCGGGGTCGCCAAAACCATGTTCGGAGCGCTGGCGGAAAAAGGGGTCAACATCCAGGTGATCTCCACCTCGGAGATCAAGATCAGTGTGCTGATCGATGCGGCCTACACCGAACTGGCGGTGAGGGCGCTCCACGCGGCCTATGGCCTCGATGGTGTGTGAGCCGTTTTGACGGTCGATCGATTTACCCCCAACCGGGGGACGCATTCACCGCGGGGGCACGTCAAAGTGGACAATCGGTAACTTGGGGCGGCTTCGCGGGCATGTAAGCATTTCCGGCAAACTGCCGGGGACCCAACATTGATGCGGACCATCGCAGCGACCATCGTATTTGCCGCGCTCCTCGCACTTTCGCCTCTGGCTGCGAACGCCGCATCGCCGGAGTCCGAGATCACTGTCCAGACCAGGCGTTTCCTGGACGCCTACGCATTGGGCGATCAGATCACCGTGCTCTCGGACGTTTCACCGGACGTGAGCGTTTACGGCGGCGACATTGCCGAGATGTTCAATGGCGTCGCAGGCGTTCGGCGCATGATGGAGGGCGACCAGAAGCTCTGGGGTGGGTCCGCCAAGATCGGCGCCATTCAAAACCAGTCGATCGTCTGCGCGCCGAAGCTTTGCGCGACAACTTTCGAGGCTCCGTTTTCACTTGGCTCCAGCGCGCCGATTCGGGTGCGATTCAGCATGGTTTGGCGACGCACGGCGAAGGGGTGGCGACTGGCGCAAAGCGCCAACAGTACGCCAACTGTCGGACAGAGCGCCGAAGCGCTGCCGCGGCGATAGGACGCCTTCGCCTAT
>JBDTKQ010000087.1:0-9036 GCA_039935235.1 Caulobacteraceae bacterium | reverse complement strand
CTGGCGCCTCGTCGCCGGAATCGGCATCGGCGTCGAACTGGTGACCATCGACGCCTATGTCACCGAATTTGCGCCGCCGGGGATTCGCGGGCGGGCGATCGCCGTCAACCAGTCGATCCAGTTCCTCGCCGTGCCGGCCGTGGCCTTCGCGTGCTGGGCGCTCGTTCCCCGCGCGCCCTTCGGCATCGCCGGTTGGCGCTGGGTGATCCTCATCGGGGCCGCGGCGTCCATGGCGGTGTGGCTGATCCGCGCGCGCCTGCCCGAATCGCCGCGCTGGCTTGTCGCCCACGGCCGCGCCGCCGAGGCCGAGGCGATCGTCGCGCGGCTCGAGGCCGCCGTGGTCGCCGCCACCGGCCGCCCGCTGCCGCCTCCAGCGCAGGGCCGGCCCGTCGCGGCCCCCCCGCCTGGGCGCGGCGACCTGTCGGAGATCTTCCGGCCGCCCTATCGACGGCGGACGATCATGCTGGTGGTGTTCAATATTTTTCAGGCAATCGGTTTCTACGGCTTCGGCAACTGGGCCCCCTCGCTGATCGCCGCGCGCGGCCTCGGGGTCACCCGGAGCCTCGGCTATGCCTTTCTCATCGCCCTCGCGTGGCCATTGGGACCTCTCGTGTGCGCCGCCTTCGCCGACCGTTTCGAGCGCAAGCACCAGATCGTCGCCGCCGCCGTCCTCACCGCCGCCCTCGGCCTCGCCTTCGCCGGTCAAAACGCGCCGGCGGTCCTGATCGCCCTCGGCGTGGGAATCACCCTTTCCAACGCCCTGCTGTCCTATGCCTATCACGCCTATCAGGCAGAGCTCTTCCCCACGCGGGTGCGGGCGAGCGCCGTCGGCTTCGTCTATTCGTGGAGCCGCCTCTCCACGGTGTTTTCCAGCCTCGTCATCGGCGCGTTGCTCGCCACCGCGGGGACCGGCGGTGTCTTCGTCTTCATCGCCGGAGCGATGGCGGTGGTGGTGATCGCCGTGGGCCTGTTTGGACCGCGCACGCGCGGCGCGACTCTGGACGCGATCAGCGCCTGAGCCTGCGTCACGCGGCCCGGCGCGTGCCTTTCATGGCCATCACCGCCGCGAACTCGACCGTCGATTTGACCAGCCACGCGCCCAGCAGTCCCCGAACGCCCAAGAGCTGCACGGAGCCATAGAAGAGCGCGACCGAGAACGTCGCGCTGAACGCCATGAGGATCAGCACCCGGCGTGCGCCGCCGGCGGCCTGAAGCTGGGCGATGCGTAGCTGGGTGAGGCTCGTGATCGCCACCGCGGCGGCGAAGGCCACTGTCGGCCAGCCGAAATCGCTTCCGATCAGACGGGCCGCGGGGCCCGGCGCCACCACGAGAATCCCCGCCACGCCGACAATGAAGACCGCCCCGCAGGCCGCCGTAAGGCGCCAGGCATGGGCCGCGAAGGGGTCCTTTCCCTCCCGCCCGACACCTCTGGCGAACAGTATCGGACCCAAAAGATAGGGCAAGAGCCAGAACTTGCTCAGGATTTCATAGAGCACATAGTAGCTGGCGTAGGTGTGGGCGGGGAGGAACCGCAGCCCCAGAACCCGATCGGCCGAGCCTCCGATGGCGGCGACCGCCGAGGCCCCGGCCAACTCCATCCACTTGCGGTCGGCGAGCAGCCGCCGCGCGTGGCCCCACGCGACCACGAACGATTCCGGCGGCCCGGTCCCCCTCGGCACGGTCACGATCAGCGCGACCCGCGCCGCCGTCGCGGCGCCCACCGCCCAGAACAGAGGAACCCCACCGGTGATCATCGCCGCGACGATGGCGATTCCGCCGGCGAGGCTGCCTTGCTTGAGGCCGATGGCGAAACTGTGGTGGCCCTGGTAATCGAGCATCGCCCGCGCGTCGGTGGCGGCGAACCCGGCGAACGCCACGAGCGGCGTCCACACCCAGATCCACCCGCTTTGAGCGGGATCGGCGAACCGCCATGCGGCGGCCAAAAACGGGGCCGCCACCAAGGCCTTGACCGCCGCGGCGATGAGCCGGGCGCGCCGGTCGGCGCCGGGCGCGTCGCCCCCGAGCAGCGCCGCCCTGACCGTGCCCGGTTCGAGGCCCGACGACACCGCGGCGATGAACAGGAACGCGAGGACCGCGCGAAGCGATGCGGGGGAGATCGCCCGCCTCAACAGGATGACGATCAGCAGAACGGTCGCCGAAGCGGCGACATAGGCGCCGACCACGGCCAGTCCGCGCACGCCCAATCTGCTCAAGGCGGCCCGCGCCCCCGTGCCCGGCATGCCCCGCGACTATGCGCCCGCGTCGCCCAAGTCCAGCGGCGATGGGTCCGGGCGAGGTCCGGGCGGCGCTTCATGGATTGACCTTGGGCGGCCATTGCGGCGAAGCTGCGCCCGCACGCCGGGGAGAACACCATGATGTTTCGCTTTTTGACCGCGGGCGCCATCGCCTTGACGCTGTTCAGCGGCTCCGCCCTCGCCGCCGGAATACCGGCGTCCATCGCCGCCGCCGTCGCCGACAGCGGACGTCCGGCGGCCGACACGGCCCGTGACGCCGCTCGCAAGCCCTCGCAGATGCTGGCCTTCGCCGGGGTGAAGCCAGGCGACACGGTTCTCGAAATCCTTCCCGGCGGCGGCTATTTCACCCGCATCCTCAGCAAGGCGGTAGGACCCGCCGGCCATGTATTCGCCGCCGCTCCCGACCCGAAGTCGACGGACGCCGAGCCCGCCGCCGCCGCGATCGCGGCTAATCCGGCTTACCGCAATGTCAGCGTTATCGGGCTATCGCCCGCCGCCATCGCCGCCCTCCCCCCGCTGGACATGATCTGGACCGCGCAGAACTATCACGACCTTCACCTCACCCGGGTCCACGTGGACGTCCCGGCGATCGACAAGCTGTGGTTCGGGATGCTGAAACCGGGCGGGGTGCTCCTGATCATCGACCACGTCGCCTTGGCCGGCGCTCCCGTCGTTCAGACAGCCGACACCCTTCACCGAATCGATCCGGCCGCCGTGCGCCGCGAGGTCGAGGCCGCCGGGTTCGTGTTCGACGGCGAATCGGATGCGATCCGCAACCCCGCCGATCCCCACACCGCTTTGGTCTTCGACCCCAAGATCCGCGGGCGCACTGACCAGTTCGTCTTTCGTTTCCGCAAGCCTTGATCGGCGCGAATTGGCCGGCAGGCACACCAAGCTTGATCTTCGCGCCCGACGCGGCGTATTTCTCGCCTCGCGTCCATGGACGGGCAGAGCTTTGGGGGACCTGTTGTGGGGCCGTCGGGCTTGTGAGCTCCCCGAACCCAAGGGTCGCTCAACGTCACTCATAAGGAACACACGACAATGACTTCCGATACCATCCGCAAGATCCTCGTTGCCGGGGTCGCCGTGGCCGCCCTGTCCGTGGCCGCCTGCCAGAAACCCGCCGACAAGGCGGCCGACGCCGCCGCCGACGCCTCGAAAGACGCCTCCGCCGCTGCCGCCGACGCCTCCCAGGCTACCGGCACCGCGACCACGGCGGCAACCGATGCAGCCACGCCGGCGATGGCCGCGACCGCAACAGCCGCGGGCAACGCCGCCGACGCCGCCAAGTCCGCGGCTGCCTCCGCGACCGACGCGACCCAGAAGGCCGCCGACGCGACCAAGGCCGCCGCCGACGCCGGCAAGGCCGCCTTGGCCGCCAAGCACTAGAGATTAAGCCTCGCTAACCGCGAGACTGGAGAAAGGGTCGCCCTCGGGCGGCCCTTTTTCGTTGGCTGGCGGACCCGGCGCGCGCGGCGCCCGCAGATTGCCGCGCAGCCGGTCCAATTCCCGCGCCAAGCGCCGGCGGCGCTTCCACGGTCGCCACGAATCGGTCGGGGTCACCGGATCGCCCAGGTGAAAGGTGGCGATGAAGGTCGCCAATGGCCCAAGAGGCTCAGGCTCGATGGGCAACAACCGACAATGACCGCTGGCCCGCAAGGCTTCGATCCCCGCCCCGACGCCGCCCTCGCGGGCGATCGCCTCTTCGACGAGATCGGTGGAACAGCCGAGCCAATGAGCGACGAGCCGGACGCGGATCGCCGCGACGATTCTTGCCTGGTCGCCACCGCCCTTCGTTTCGAGCGACACGTCGCATTCGGTGTCGAAGCCCGTGGAGCGGTTGTTGATGTTCGCGGAGCCGACCCGAAGCAGCCGGTCGTCGATTATCGCCAGCTTGGCGTGCACGATGATCGTTCGCCCCAGGGCGGTCACCGGGCTGTAAACGCGGAATCGCCCATGCCGATCAGCGGTCTTCAAGCACTTGATAAAGTTGGACCGCGTCCGATCCATGGTCATCTGGTCGAAATAGCTCGGCGAATGTTGGGTTGACACCAGGACGACCTCCGGCCCGTCGGCCTCCTCGAGGCGCGCGGCCAATGCCTCGGCCACGACCGGAGAGGTGAAATACTGGTTTTCCATGTAGATGCAGCGCGTGGCGGCGGCGATCGAGGCCAAGGACAACGCTTCCGATTCCCGAACTTCGGGGGACCCCTTCCACGCGGCCACGGTGCGGGAGATGCCGACGGAGATGTCGCGAAACAGTGGCTCGACGCCATCCGGCCATGCCTCGGCGGCGACCGGCGCTGGAGCGACCAACGCCTCGCCGGTCGCGCGCCGCCACCGTTCGCGGAAGAGATCTCCCAGCGCCATGGCCGGCGGCCCGTCGACCAGCGCCATCACCTCGTGGCGCGAATCGAAGCACTTGTTGTCCATGTGGGTCTTTTCGCGCCGAGGGTCGTCATCGAGATGCGCCGCGGTGTCCCACCGGTCGGGTCCGATATCGCCGCCGCCGCAGAACGCCACCGAATCGTCGACAACGATCATCTTTTGATGGTGACAGGCGCCGACCGGCAGTTTGGAATCGAGCACGAACCTGACCTTGGTGCCGGCGAAAAACCGGCGGTCGACCATGGGAAAGAAGTGTTGGGTGGCGGCCACGGGCAGGGCGCTGTCCCAACACAGAATGCGCACGTCGAGATCGGGATTGTTCGCCGCCATGCTTTTGAGAAACGGGCCGAAGCGATCGTCGTCCGGTCCGGCGCATCCCGGCTGGGGATCGAACCGGGTGTTGGCCTCGAATGCCCAGTTCAGGAGGTGAATCGAGCGTTTCGCCTTGGACATGGCGGCCTTCGCCGCGAGAAAATAGTCGGCCATGTCGATGAACATGGTCGCGCGCTCCGCGCTCGCGAGGCGCCAGCAGGTGCAATCCGGTACCAACAGCACGTTGACCCCTCCAGCGGCTCGCCTTGTAAATGCCGGCGGCCACTATGCGTTCCGGCCGGGCGGCCGTCCGGCGGCAGAGTGCGCGACGAGGCTCACTCAGGCAACACCGACAGCGTCGATCCAGTCCTGCCGCTGGTTGGCCGCGAAGCCGACGGAGGACCTCCGGATTTGGGGAATGCTCTCCATGCGATGGGGAGAGCCGCGCGAGGGAATTGTCATGGTGGAGGATCCTCTGATCGTCGCCCCCAACCAAATCCGGGATAGGTCGTGGACACGAATGGACAGCGGGGCGGAAGGGCGGTCCAGTCGGCTAGGCGCCGTCCCGCCGCTTGAGCCACGCCGCCGCGTAGGCGCAGAGGGGAACGATCCGCCGGCCTTCGCCCCGCGCTCGGGCGACGATCGCCTCCATGAACCGCCCCGCCGCCCCGCTCCCGCGCAAGGCGTCAGGCGCCTCGACATGGTCGATGATCAGCTCCCCGGGGGCACGGCGGTAGTCGGCGAAAACCGTGTGGCCCGCCTCATCCATCTCGAAGCGGCCGGCCGCCAGGTTGTCTCTCAGAGCAACGGTCATCGACGCGGCGCCTCGAACAGGGTCATCCGCCTTAGATGGGAAGATTGGCGCACGGTGCAATTTGGCTTTAGGCTTTCGCGCTGCAGGCGGCGAGAACTGGCGGCCGGCGACGAAGGGATGGACGATGCGTTTCGCGCTGTTGACCGCGGCCGGAAGCTTGGCGTTGACGGCCTGTTCGCGCGACGAGACGCCCGGCGCGAGCGCACCGGCAGCGCTGCGCGACGGCGCTTTCCCCGCCCGCCGCGCCGGCCTGTGGGAACAGACATCGACTCAGGACGGCCGCGCCGGTCGCTTGGGTGTGGTGCGCATGTGCATCGACGCCGCCACCGATTCCAAGCTTTCGATCGTCGGCCAGAACATCGACAAGGCCATGTGTCGCCGGACCGTCGACCGCCTTCCCGACGGCGTGTGGAGGTTCACCTCGATGTGCGACATGGGCCGGTTGGGGGTGATGAGTTCTCGCGGCTCCGCGAGCGGCGACTTCGCCTCCCGCTACATCGTGCACGCCCAAAACGAGATCTCGGGGTCGAGCCTGCCGTCGCTCAACGGGCGTCATGAGGTGCGCGTCGACGTGCGCTACATCGGGCCGTGTCCGCCCCCGATGGCCCCGGGCGATGTCGCCGGGGCGAACGGGGTGAAGGTCAACCTGGGGAGGTTCGCGGATGTGGCTCGCGCCCTCGGCGTCGGCGCCTGACGGTCGGCGCTCTGACCGGGCCGCTCAACCTGCTCCTGATCACCGCCGACCAGTGGCGCGGTGACTGCCTGTCGGCGCTCGGCCATCCGGTCGTGCGCACACCCCATCTCGACGCCCTCGCGCGCGAGGGCGTGCTCTTCGCCCGCCACTACGCCAACGCCGCACCTTGCGGACCCAGCCGCGCGTGCCTGCACACCGGGCTCTACCTCCACAACCACCGCTCGGCGACCAACGGCACGCCGCTGGACGCGCGGCACACCAACTGGGCGGTGGAGAGCGCTGGGCTCGGCTACGACCCGGTCCTTTTCGGCTACACCGACACCAGCATCGACCCTCGCGGCTTGCCGCCGGACGATCCGCGGCTGACAACCTATGAGGGGGTCCTCCCGGGCATCCGGCCGGTCTGCCAACTCGATGGCCGGCCAAAGCCGTGGACCGACTGGCTGCACGCCGCCGGGTTCGAGGTCCCCGCCGACCTCACCCGCGCCTACGGCCATCGTGCTCCGGGTCCCGAGTACGAGGACGGCGCGCGCCGCCCGCGACCGCTCGCCTTTCCCGCCGCCTTCGACGACACCGCCTTCCTCGGGGGGCGGGCCATGGAATATATGGCCGCGGCCCGCGAGCCCTTCGCCGTCCATCTCTCGTTTCTCCGCCCCCACCCGCCCTTCGTCGCACCGGAGCCCTACAACGGGCTCTACGATCCAGCCGCGATTCCCGGATTCGTTCGCCGGCGGACCCCGGAGGCGGAAGGGGCGCAGCATCCGTGGCTGGCGTGGCGCCTCGGCCAGCCCGGACATCGCGCGCCGACGGACGAGTTGCGCCTTCGCCGGCTGAAGGCGGTCTATTTCGGCCTGATTTCCCGGGTGGATGCGGAGATCGGGCGACTGATGGCTTTTTTGAAAGAGCACGACCTGTGGCGGCGCACCTTGGTGATCTTCACCTCCGACCACGGCGAGCAATTGGGGGACCACTGGCTTCTGGGCAAAGGCGGCTATTTCGACGGCTCCTACCGCATACCCTTGATCGTGCGCGACCCGCGCGCCGCGGCCGAAGGCGGGCGCGGCGGGGTGGTCACAGAGTTCACCGAATCGGTCGATGTCACCCCCACGCTTCTGGCGGCGATCGGCGCGACGATCCCGCCGCAGTTCGACGGCGTCGATCTCGGCCCATTTCTCGCCGGAAAGGCCGCTCCCGGCGACTGGCGGGGGGAAGCCCATTGGGAGTTCGACTTTCGCGACGTGGTGGAAGGCGCTCCGGAAAAGGACCTCGGCCTCACCCTCGAACAATGCGCGATGGCGGTGGTCCGCGACGAGACGCGCAAATATGTGCACTTCGCCGGCCTTCCGCCGCTCCTGTTCGACCTGGCGGGCGACCCCGAGGAGATGACCGACCTCGCCGCCGATCCCGCGCGCATGGCCGACCGGCTGGCCATGGCCGGAAAGATGCTCTCGTGGCGCATGACGCACGAGGACCGGACGCTCACCGGCATCGCCCTGACGCACGCGGGACCGGTAAGCCGCCCGCGATAGGCGGGTCTATGGCAGGTCCTCGCCGCCGGCCGGCGGCCGGATCGCCAGCCGATCCTCGGGCGGGATGACCACGGGGCGAAGGCCGGCGCGGGCGAGGTCGGCGTCGAGGCGCGCGAGGGCGCCGTCGCGAAGTGCCGACCATTGGGCGAAAAGGGCGTCGACCTCGCGGGCGGTCCGGGCGACGGTTCTCACTTGCGGCTCCGTGGGCGCAAGATCGGCGCCTTCGAGATCGGTCTCGATCCCGGTGAGCGTCCGGCTGGCGACGATGAAACCTCGACCGCTCTGGGGGATCGTCAGGCGCGCGATGAGGGCGTCGACCCGCGTCGCGAGGGCTTTGTCCTGGGTGACATGAACCGCCGCAAGTTGGTCGCCGGCGGCGAGTTCCTCGCCGTAGCCGCGCCGGGTGATGGCCAAAGCCGCCGCGATCCGCCGTGACAGCGCCAGCGAGGCGGCCAGCGCCTCCGGCGACGCCTTCGATCGGGGATCCTGTGACAGATGGATCACGGCGGCCCGCGAGCGCCCATCGACGGTCAGGGTCACGCGGTAGTCTCCCGGGAGAGCCAGGGGACCTTCCGGCGCGATCGGGGTGTCGGTCCCCGCGGCGGTGGAAATCGAATAGGCGTATTCGACGGCGGGGGGACGCGGGTAGCGCAGGTTCCACACTGCCCGATGCAATCCCGCCATCCGCGAGAGGGGCTCCTGGGGCTTCACCCAGCTTTTCGAGAAATAGCGCTCGGCCGGGGGCGCGGGCGGGGTCTCGCTGGTCAGGCGAGCGGCGAGATTCCCGGCGGAATCGCGGATCTCGATCGCAACCGGGCCCTTGGCCGGCGCGCCAAGCCAGTAGTCGACGCTCGCGCCGGGCGGTGGATTACGGCCGGCGGGCTCCTCGACGGGTAGCGGGGTGTCGCGGTTGTTGTTGGGCCGCACGCGAACGGCGGGGGACGGCGCGAACAAATGCACCGGCTCACCAAGGATTGCGGCATCCACCTGCCGCAGGGGATCGAGGTCGTCGAGCACCCAGAGCGCCCGCCCCTGGGTGGCGGC
>JBDTKQ010000086.1:0-7381 GCA_039935235.1 Caulobacteraceae bacterium | reverse complement strand
CGAGGACCGGCTCGCGGACGATCCGGGGGGCCTCGCGGACCGGCCCGCGGTCGTGGAAGCTGGCCGGCAGCGCGATCTTGTCGCCGCTCCTCAGGCGATCGCGGGACGGAAGATCGTTGAGATCGGCCAAGGCGCCGACGCTGACCCCAAATCGCTTGGCGACGTCGCTCAAGGTGTCACCGCCCTTGGCGACATAGGCCTTGGCGATCGGGGCTTTGAGGTGCTGGCCAGGTTCGATCCGGTAGGGTTTCCTGAGGCGGTTGGCCTTGGCCAGGGCGTCCACGGTGGTGTCGAGATCTCCGGCGATCGCCTCGAGCGTGTCGTGCTTCTGGACCACGTAGTCGCGGAACATGCCGGTGGCCGCGACCACCCTGCCATCCGCCGTGACTTTGCCCGGCTCGGTGCGCGTGCGGATCGTCGGCGCGCGCCGGAACGGCGACGACGCTTCGGGTGGCGGGGCGTAGGCGGAGGCGGCGCCCGCCGGGGGAGCCGCGAAGGGCGGCGCGGCGGCGACGGCGGGCAAGGGCGAGCTCTGGATCGTGGGCCCCGGTTCGACGGCGCCCGGCGGCGACTGCGTCGCCTGTTCGAAGCCCGGCGCCGGCGACGCGACCGGCGCCCCCCCGGTCGGGGCGGAGGCTTGGGCCAAAACCGGATATCGCGGCCTGATCGGCGGGGGCGGCGCATAGCCGGCGTGCGTGGGATAAACCGGCGTCGCCGCGCAGCCGGCCAAGGCCGCCGTCGCGATCAGAAGAACCCTGGCCTTGGCCGAATTGTCGGTCATCATCGCTCCATTCGTCGCCGAAGGCGCCGCCCCCCGGCGGGAAGTCAAATCATCGTCCGCGCCCGTGCGTCTGGCGCGGAGCGGCCCGGTCACGACCGTTCCCAAACTAAAGTTCACGCGCCACCCCTTCGAGGAGGGGGACGAAGCGCACTTCACAGAGGATGTCCACCGTGAACCCTCCCGCGCCGTCGCCCGCATACCGGCAGAGCTTCTGCACGGGACCCTTGCCCACCGGCGCGACGAGCACGCCCGAGGACTTGAGCTGACCGAGCAGGGTTTTCGGCTCTTCTTGCGCCGCCGCCGTGACCAGAATGCGGTCGAACGGCGCCTGTTCAGGCCAGCCGAGACTCCCGTCGCCAAAACGGGTGATGACATTTGTCAGATGCAGGGTCTTGAAGCGCGCCTCCGCGTCCCGCAGCAAGGTTCGATAGCGCTCCACGGTGTAGACGAGGCGTGACAGCCGGGCGAGCACGGCGGTCTGATAGCCGGAGCCCGCGCCGATTTCGAGGACCCGGGCGCGGGGCTCGAGCGTGAGCGCCTGGGTCATCAGCCCGACGATGAACGGCTGGCTGATGGTCTGGCCGCAGGCGATGGGAAGAGCGGAGTCTTCCCACGACCGATCCTTGAACAGATCGGGGGTGAACAGATCGCGGGGCGTGCGTTCGATGGCCGCCAGAACTGCCGGGTCGGTAACCCCTTGGGAGCGCAGGGCGAGGACCAGCCGGGCCAGCTGGGTGTCCTTTTCCGCCGGTTCCCTGGGCTTTCTGGTCATGACCGCGCCCGCGGCTTTGGCGGCGCCCCGCCAACCGCGCCCTTCAGGGCGTGAACCGTTTCCATGTGGGTCAAATCGATGTGGAGCGGCGTCACCGAGATGCGGCCCTCGTAGGCGGCGAGAAGATCGGTGCCGGCCGGCGGCCGCGACGGCTCGTTCCGGTAGCCCAGCCAATAGTAGTCCCGGCCGCGCAGATCGGTGCGCTGCTCGGCATAGCGGGTGCGCACGTCGCGAAACCCCTGCCGGGTGACCTCGACCTCGGTCACCTCCCCGGGGGGCCGGGCGGGAAAATTCACATTGAGGATCACATCCTTGGGCCAGCCGAGATCCACGAGGCGCTCGATCAGGCCGGGGCCGAACGTTTCGGCGGTTTCGAATTGCGCGCACTCGTCGTCGCGGAAGATCCGCATGGCTTGCGACAGGGCGATCGCCGGCACCCCAAGCGCCATGCCCTCGATCGCTCCGGCCACGGTGCCCGACATGGTGACGTCCTCGGCGGCGTTCAGGCCGCGATTGACGCCGGACAGGACGAGATCCGGCTTCTCGTCCTTCATCAGATACTGGATCGCCAGCATCACGCAATCGGTGGGCGTGCCCAGCACCGCGAACCGATGGTCCTCGATCCGCCGGACGCGCAACGGCTCGGCCAGGGTCAGCGAGCGCGAGGCGCCCGACTGCTCCGCCTCGGGCGCGCAGATCCAAACATCGTCGCAAAGGGCGCGGGCGATGCGTTCGAGCACGGCCAGGCCCTCGGCGTGAACACCGTCGTCGTTGGTGATCAGAATCCTCACGCGGCGCCGCCAAGGTGGGTCACGCCGGGCATGTACGGATGGAGCGCCTGCGGGATGGCGATCCGCCCGCCCTCGTCCTGATAATTTTCCATCACCGCCACGAGGGTCCGGCCGACCGCGAGGCCCGAGCCGTTGAGGGTGTGGACGAACCTGGTCCCCTTTTCGCCGGCGCGGCGAAAGCGCGCATCCATCCGGCGGGCCTGAAAATCCCCGCAGTTCGAGCACGAGCTGATCTCCCGGTACGTGGCTTGCGACGGCAGCCAGACCTCGAGATCGCAGGTCTCGCGTGCGCTGAAGCCCATGTCGCCGGCGCACAGGCGCACGGTGCGGAACGGTAGTTCGAGCCGCCGGAGCACCGCCTCGGCGCACCCGACAATTCGTTGCAGTTCATGGGCGGAGCGCTCCGGCGCGGTGATCGAAATCAGCTCGACCTTATGGAACTGGTGCTGGCGGATCATGCCGCGGGTATCCTTGCCCGACGCCCCCGCCTCCGAGCGGAAACACGGCGTCAAGGCGGCAAAGCGCAGGGGAAGGTCGTCCTCCGGGAGGATCTGATCGCGGACGAGGTTGACCAGCGACACCTCCGAGGTGGGAACCAGCCAGTCGCCTCTCGTGGTCTGAAACGCTTCCTCGGCGAACTTGGGCAGTTGCGCTGCCCCGAACATCGCGGCGTCGCGCACCAGCAGCGGCGGCGACACTTCGATGTAGCCGTTCTCCATCGTTTGGAAATCGAGCATGAACTGGCCGAGCGCCCGCTCCAGCCGCGCGAGGCCCTGGCGCAGGACGACGAAGCGGGAGCCGGACATCCGCGCCGCCGCCTCGAAGTCCATCATACCCAGGCCGGCGCCCAGATCGACGTGATCCTTCGTCTCCCGAAAAGCCCGCGGCTCGCCGAACCGGCGGACCTCGACATTGCCGCGCTCATCGACGCCCGGCGGTGTGTCGGCCGCGGGAATGTTCGGCAGCGCCGCCAACACTGTGTGAAGTTCCACCTTTAAGGCGGCTTCCCGCTCGGCGCCGGCGGTCATTGCCGCCTTCGCCGCCTCGACCTCGGCCGTGAGGCGGCCGCCGGCGGCCTCGTCGTCGGCCGCGCGAGCGGCGCCGATCAGCCGCGAGCCCTCATTGCGGCGCGACTGGGCGGCCTGGAGCTCGGTCTGGGTCGCCCGCAGGCGCTCGTCCAGCGCGAGAATGGACGCGGTCCGGGGCCCCAGACCTCGCGCCGCCCAGCCGCGATCATAGGCCTGCGGGTCGTCACGGATGGCGCGGATGTCATGCATGTGGGGGTTCAGGCGCCAGCGTTCTTCGGAAGAGCGCCTTCCCTTAAGGCGCGTCGGCGGGCGCGCCAAGGGCGCCGCGTCACACCACCGCGACCTCGCGCCCCGCTTCGCGATCCTCGCGACGTCTGCGCACCTCCATCAGCGCGACGCACCAGATCGAAACCTCGTACAGAAGGCAGATCGGCAGGGCGAGGGAGACCATGCTGATCGGATCGGGCGGGGTCAAAATCGCCGCCACCACGAAGACCCCGACGATCGCGTAGCGGCGCCCCGAGCGCAACATCTTCGTGGTGACCAGTCCGGCGAGGCCGAGGAGGGAAAGAACCACCGGAAGCTGGAAACACAAGCCGAAGGCGAGGAGCAGGGTCGTGACCAGCGACAGGTAGTCGGAGACCTTCGGCAGAAGCTCCACCGAGACATTCCCAGCATCGACGATCTGCTGGTTCAGCGAGAACCACAAGACGAACGGCAGCATCACGAAATAGACCAACGCCGCACCCATGGCGAAGAGCGCCGGCGAGGCGACGAGGAACGGCAGGAACGCCCGCCGCTCGCGCCGATAGAGCCCCGGCGCGACGAACCGATAGAGCTGCCACGCCAAGACCGGGAAGGTGACGACGATCGAGCCGAAAACCGCGAGCTTGACCTTGGTGAAGAAGAATTCGAGGGGCGCGGTGAACACCAGTTTCAGATGCTCCACCGAATGGGGAACGCCGCGAGCGCCGACGAGCGCCAGCAGGAGATCGAACGGCCCGTGCCCCGCGCCGTGCGCCTTCTGCACCGCCAGGATGCTCGCCCCCACCTCGAAGGGCTGAAGCAGAAAGATGTAGATCTGCCGGGCGAAAGCGAAGCACAGCAGGAAGCCCAGAATCAGGGCGACGGCGCAGACGATCAGCCGCCGGCGCAGCTCCACCAGATGCTCGAGGAGCGGCGCGCGCGAGGCCTCGATCTCGTTTTCTTCCCCGGGCAGACTCAAGCGCCGGCCTTCGGCGCGAGCGGCTCCGCGGGCGGCGGAGGTTGCGGCGGCGCCAGCGTGGGGAGCGGCGGCGGTTCGTGGCCGATGAGATCGGCGTTGATCTCGCCGAACACCTTGTGAATGTCGGCGTCGACATCAAGGCCGGCGGCGCTCTTGAACGCCTGACCGGTGCGCATCGACTCCACCTCCTTTCGCAACTCGTCGAGTTCCGACTGGCGGGCCATCTCGTCGAAGCTGGCGCGGAACTCGGCGGCCATGCCGCGCATGTGGGCGACGAACTTGCCGACCCGTCGCATGAGCACCGGCAGGTCTTTGGGGCCGACGACGATCAACGCCACGACGCCGACAATCAGGAAATCGAGGATACGCCCTTCAGGAAACATGGGTCACGTGCTCATCGAAGCGACGGCTGCGGCCGCGCCTTCAGCGCACGATCGGGTCCTTTTCCGCCTCGACCCGCGGGGCGGGCTCCGCCGGCGGGGGCGCCTCGTCGCCCTTGAGGCCATCGCGGAAGGCGCGGATGCCCTTGGCCGCGTCGCCCATCAGCCCGGAGAGCTTGCCCCGGCCACCGAACACCAGAAGCACGATCACCGCGATGATCAGCAGATGCCAGGGACTGAGAGTACCCATCGACTCGTTCTCCTCTTGCGTCGCCGCACCGGGCTTCAACGCGCGAAATCGCCGGCTCCGGCGACCGGCGCCAAAATAACGCCGGCCTTGTCGGGGACCGACAGCCAATATAGGCGTCCCGGCGTCCCGACGCCAAGACGCTGCCGTCAGGAACGATCGGCGTCGGTCGCGCCCGTCTCCATGAAATCCTGGTGGAACTCGGGGGCCTCGACACTTTCGATCGGGTCCTCGTCCTCCCCGGCGCCGGCGCCCGGTATCGGAATGTCGATGTCTTCCGCCGCGGTCCCGATCAGTCCGATGGCCTTCATCTCCGCGGCCCCCGGCAGATCGCCGAGGGTCGCCAGCCCGTAGTGTTCGAGGAAGGCGTCGGTGGTGCCGTACGTCACCGGCCGGCCCGGCGTGCGCCGCCGGCCACGCATCCGCACCAGGCGGAACTCCAGCAGCAGTTCGAGGGTCCCGCGACTCGCCTGGACCCCGCGAATCGACTCGATGTCGGCCCGGGTGACCGGCTGGTGGTAGGCGATGATCGCCAGGGTTTCCTGGGCGGCGCGCGAGAGGCGGCGCGGCTCCTCACGCTCCACGCTCATCAGCCAGGCGAGATCGGGCGCGGTCTGGAAGCGCCAGCGGCCGGCGACGCAGGCCAGTTCCACGCCCCGCCCGTGATATCGGCGTCGCAGTTCGTCGAGCCCGGCTGCAACCTCGGCGTTCGCCGGCAAACGCTCGGCGAGATCGTCGAGACCGAGGGGTTCGGCCGCCGCGAAAAGCAGCGCCTCGATCATCCGCGCGCCGTCCGCCGCCCCGCTCATGCCGCCGCGACCCGCGCGCGCAGCCAGATCTCGGAAAAGGCGGCGGTCTGACGCGCGTCCAACCGCCCCTCGCGCACCAGTTCGAGACCGGCCGACAGGGTGGAGGCCAACAGCGAGGCCCGGCTGGGACCGTCCGCCCTGGCGGCCGGCGCCACCTCGCTCAGCGGCGTCCAGGCCCTGATCTCCGGCAGAAGTTCGCTCAGTCGCTCGCGGGCCTCGTCGAGGCGGTAGGACCGTGGCGGCGCCGGGCGATAGTTCCGGTGGCGCGCACGGCGCCGCTGGCCGACGAAGGCTTCGAGAAGACCGTGCAGATCGCCGTCAAGCCGGCTGTGCGAGACGATGCGGATCGCGTCCGGGTCGCCCCGCGAAAACACCTCGCGCCCGAGCACCGCCCGCCGGCCGAGGGTGGCAGCGGCGGAACGAACGGCGTCCAGCCTGGCCAGTCGCGCTGTCAGACAGGCGGCGGCGTCCTCCGCCGATGGTTCGTCATCCAAGGCTCGCTCCGGCCTCGGCAGCAGGAGCCGCGATTTCAGGTAGGCCAACCAGGCCGCCATCACCAGATAGTCGGCCGCGAGGCCGAAGCGCGCCCGCCGGGCCTCCCGGATAAAGGCCAGGTACTGTTCCGCCAGCCGCGCCACCGAAAGTTTGAGCAGATCGACCTTCTGGCTGCGCGCAAGGCTGAGAAGCACGTCGAGAGGACCCTCGAAGCCGTCGAGGTCGACGATCAGGGCGGACCCGTCCATGGCGGCGCCGGCCGCCGCCTGAAAGTCGATATCGGCCTGGACGTGACGGTTCATGGAACGCCCGACCGCATCATGGCCGCCTCGAACCGCGCCCGGCCCGCGTCGACGTCGAAGGGCTCCGGCGCGCGGGGCAGTCTCGCAGCCGCCGCCGCCGCCCGGCTCCCGGGTCGCCCGGCCAGCGGGCGGCTGCCCGCCGCCACCCGTTTCATCTCCGGAAGGTCACCGTTGCAGTGGAGAACGACATCGCACCCGGCCCCGATCGCCGCTCGCGCGCGGGAGCGAAGATCGCCGCGCAGGGCCTTCATGGACAGATCGTCGCTGATCAGCAGACCGCCAAAGCCGATGGCGCCGCGGATCGCCTTTTCGATGGTCTCGCGCGAGGTCGTCGCCGGGCGCCGCGGATCGATCGCCGCGTAGACCACATGGGCGGTCATCGCCATGGGCATGTCCGAAAGGGGTCGGAAGGCCTCGAAGTCCCGCCTGTCGAGGTCTTCCCAGCTCGCCTCGACGCGCGGGAGCGCCAGATGGCTGTCGGCGACGGCGCGCCCGTGACCGGGGATGTGTTTGATCACCGGCAGCACGCCGCCGGCGATCAGGCCCTCGGC
>JBDTKQ010000085.1:0-7397 GCA_039935235.1 Caulobacteraceae bacterium | reverse complement strand
AAGCCAGGCGTCCGCGCCTACGCGACCCAGCTGTGGGCGCAGCGGCGGGGCCTGACCTTGCCGATCGATCCGGCCGGCGCCACCGGCGGCCAGTTCGATTGCGACCGGATGGGTTGCGTTCCGGTGGGACCCTATCGCCCGGCGATCGCGGCCTGGTGGACGAAGCGGATTCCCAAGCCCGAACGGCTCGATCGCCTGTGCATGGCGGCGGACATTCTCATTTTGCGCGCGCCGGTGACGCCGCCGCCGTCATGCCGCGCCGCCCTCGTCCTTACACGGGCCGACTTCGCCAGGGGCGGAGCCGCGGAAGTCTTCGAAGGACCCCGCGGCCGATGGCGTCTCGTCTGGTCCCAGCCGATTCGCGGCGACCGCCCATGGAGCCGGATCCGGGAGTGAGTGGGCTCAGTGATATCGCCGGATGAGGCCGACGAGCTTGCCCTGCACCTGGATCTGGTCGGGGCCGAAGATGCGGGTCTCGTAGGCGGGGTTGGCGGCCTCAAGGGCAATGGAGGCTCCCTTCCGCCGCAGGCGCTTCAGCGTCGCTTCCTCGCCCATGACCAGGGCGACGACGATCTCTCCGGAATTGGCCGTGTCGGCGCGCCGGATCACCACATGATCGCCGTCGAAGATTCCCGCCTGAATCATCGAGTCGCCCTGAACCTCGAGCACATAGTGCTCACCGGCGCCCAACAGCGATTGAGGCACCGTGATCCGGTCGCGCTCGTGCTGGATGGCGTCGATCGGAGTGCCGGCGGCGATCCTGCCCAGCACTGGCAGCTCACGGGCGTCCAATCGAGGCTCCGGCGCAGCGGCGGGGCGCGGATTCTCCACCACCCGGGGCGCGAACGACGACCGTGCGGCGGTGGCCGCCTGTTCGGGCATCTTCACCACCTCGAGCGCCCGCGCCCGGTGGGCGAGGCGGCGAAGAAAACCGCGCTCCTCCAGCGCCGTGATGAGGCGGTGAATACCCGATTTGGAGGCCAGATCGAGGGCCTCCTTCATCTCGTCGAAGGAGGGTGAGACCCCGGTCTCGGTAATCCGTTCGTGGATGAACATCAGGAGTTCATGCTGTTTGCGCGTGAGCATCGCCGCCTCTGAGACTGAAAGGGGTGCGGAACAAATCAAAAACGATACCGTGTTCTCAGAGTGTTCTCGAATCTTGTCAAGCAGCCGCTTTCAGGACCGCGCCAACAGGGCGCGGGCGGCGCCCGCCACGTCACTCTCCCGCATGAGGCTTTCGCCAACGAGGATGGCGGATGCCCCCGCGGTCGCCGCGCGGCTGGCGTCGGCGGCGGTGAAGATCCCACTTTCGCTTACGATCAGGGCATTTGCCGGCGTTTTCTGACCCAATCTTTCAGTCGTCCCCAAGTCGGTGACGAACGTCCGCAAGTCACGATTGTTGATCCCGATGAGGGTGGCCCCAAGCCTGGCGGCGCGGTCGATCTGGGCCTCGTCGTGGGTTTCCACCAGCACGTCCATGCCCAGGTTCGCGGCCTCGTCCATCAATTCGCGGGCGAGACGATCGTCGACCATGGCGAGAATCACCAGGACCGCGTCGGCCCCCATCGCTCGCGATTCGCCGATCTGCCACGGGTCGACGAGGAAGTCCTTGCGCAGGCAGGGAAGGGCGGTGGCGGCCCGCGCCGCGCGAAGATCCCCGGGCCTCCCGGCGAAACTCGGTCCGTCGGTGAGCACCGACAGGCAGGTCGCGCCGCCCGCCTCATAGGCGCGAGCCAGCGCCACCGGGTCGAAATCGGTGCGAATCACCCCGCGCGAGGGGGAAGCCTTCTTGATCTCGGCGATCAGCGCGGGCCTGCCGGGGCCAGAATCACGCCCGAGGGCCGCCAGACAGCCGCGGGGCGCCCCGGCGGCCCGGGAAGCCGCCGCGAACGAGGCCGAATCGCCCCGCCCCCTGGCGAGCGCCACCTCCTCGCGCTTGTAGGCGGCGATTCGCGCGAGGATGTCCTCGCTCACGCCGGCCTCGTCGCCTCGATCAGCCGGTCGAGCGACCGAAGAGCGGCGCCGCTGTCGATCGCCCCGGCGGCAAGATCGACCCCCTCGCGCAGGGTCTCCACTTTTTCCGACACGAGGAAGGCCGCCGCCGCATTGAGCATGACCACATCCCGGTATGCGCCGGACGCGCCCTCGAGCAGGGCGCGCAAGGCGGCGGCGTTGTCGCCCGGCGATCCGCCGCGCAGATCGGCCAGCGCCGCGCGCGGCAGGCCGACCGCTTCGGGCGTGATGTTGAACAGACGAACCCGTCCCTCCCGCCATTCGGCGACCTGGGTGGTCCCGGAGGTGGTGATCTCGTCCAGCCCCTCGCCGTGAACCACCCACGCGCGGACCGTTCCCAAGGCGCCGAGCACGCGGGCGAGGGGCTCGACCCATCGTCCGTCGAACACGCCCAGAAGCTGTCGGCTCGCGCCCGCCGGATTGGCGAGGGGACCAAGAATGTTGAAAATGGTGCGAAAACCCAGTTCCTCGCGGATCGGCATGACATGGCGCATGGCCCCGTTGTGGGCAGGGGCGAAGAGGAAGCACACGCCCGCCTCGTCGAGCGCCCGGCGCTGCGCCGGCGCCGGGGCGGCGATGTTCACGCCGAGCGCCGCCAGAACGTCCGACGATCCTGATTTGGACGACACGGCCCGGGTCCCGTGCTTGGCGACCTTCAAGCCGCCACCGGCCGCCACGAAGGCGACCGCCGTGGAGATGTTGAGGGTGTGGGCGCCGTCTCCGCCGGTGCCGCACACATCGATCACCTCGTAGGGGTGATCGAGGATCAGGGCCTCGTGGCGCAGCGCCCGCGCGCAGGCGGTGATCTCCCCCACGGTCTCCCCCCGCAGCCTCATGGCGGTCACCGCGGCGGCGATCTGCGCGGGGGTCGGTTCGCCCCGCAGGCACGCCGTGAAGAAGGCGTCGGCGTCCTCGCCCACAAGGGTCGCGCCGTCGGCGAGGCGCGCGAGGAGGGGTTTGAACGCGTCGGACACGGTCGCTCGCCTCAGACCCACGCGAGGCGCTTGACGCCCGCCATATCGAGGAAATTTCCAAGAAGCTTGTGGCCGCCCTCGGTGGCGATCGATTCGGGGTGGAATTGCACCCCGTAAAGCGGCCGCGTTTCGTGGGCGAGGCCCATGATTTCGCCATCCTCGGTCCACGCGGTGACGTGAAGCGCGGCGGGCAAACTCTCCCGTTCGACGCTGAGGGAGTGGTAGCGCGTGGCGGTGAACGGGTCGGGCAGGCCGGCGAACAATCCCTCGCCGACGTGGCGGATCGGGCTGGTCTTGCCGTGCATGATCGCCCTGGCGGCGAGCACCTTGCCGCCCATGGCCTGGCCGATCGCCTGATGGCCGAGACAGACGCCGAAAATCGGCATGGCTTTCGGGGCGGCGGCGATCAGGCCAAGGCAGATCCCCGCCTTGTCCGGCGTGCACGGGCCGGGGGACAGCACCAGCGCCTCGGGCCGGAGCGCCAGGGCCTCGGCCACGCCCAGGGCATCGTTGCGATGGACGACGGTTTCCGCGCCGAGCTCGGCCAGATAATGGACGAGGTTGTAGGTAAAGCTGTCGTAGTTATCGATGACCAGGATCATGGCCGCGCTTCTAGGCCGCGCGGCTACCGCCGCCAAGCGCCCCTCTGGCGCCCCGCCCCTTACGATAGCGGGGCATGCGCCGTGCGACGGGAGAATCTCAGCCGAAGCGCCAGGCTTCTTCCGCCGCGCGGCGGAGGGCGGCGGATTTCTGGAGGGTTTCCTCGTATTCGGCGTCAGGGTCGCTGTCGGCGACGACGCCACCGCCTGCTTGCGCATAGAGGGTCCGGTCCTTCACGAGGCCAGTACGAAGGACGATGCAGGTATCGACCGAGCCGTCGGAGCCAAAATACCCCACCGCCCCGGCATAGGCCACGCCGCGTTTTTGCGTTTCCAGCTCGTCGATGATCTCCATCGCCCGCACCTTGGGGGCGCCCGACAGAGTGCCGGCGGGGAGAGCGGCCATGACCACGTCCACCGGATCGAGCCCTTCGGGAGCGTCTCCCTCGACGTTGGAGACGATGTGCATGACGTGGCTGTAGCGCTCGACGGCGAAGCTCTGGGTGACGCGCACGCGGGGCGTGGCGGCGCGCGCGGCTGGATCGTTGCGACCCTCACGGCGGAGCATGGCGACCCGGCCCACGTCGTTGCGCCCAAGATCGAGCAGCATGAGGTGCTCGGCGCGCTCCTTGGCGTCGGCCAGCAGCTCGCGTTCGAGGGCCAGATCCTCCGCCGGAGTATCGCCGCGCCGCCGGGTTCCGGCGATGGGCCGGATAGTGATCTTCCCGTCGCGCAGGCGCACGAGAATTTCCGGCGAGGAGCCGACCAGCTGAAATTCCGGGAAGTCGAGGAAGAACAGGAACGGCGAGGGATTGGTGCGCCGAAGCGAACGGTAGAGGGCGAAGGGATCCTGGTCGAACGGCGCGGAGAAACGGTGACTGGGCACCACCTGAAAGACGTCACCGGCGCGGATATAGGCCTTGGCTCTCTCGACGATCGCGCCATAGGCCGTCCGGTCCACTGGCGAGACGAGGGGGGCGGACAGGCGGGGTGTCGCCGGAGCCGGGCAGGGCAGCGGCCGGCGCAGATCGGCGATCACCGCGTCGAGGCGCGCCGAGGCCGCCGCGTAAGCGCTTTTCGCCCCCGCCCCGCTATCGCGGGCGACCGTCACCAGGATGATTTCCTGGGCGACAGCGTCGAAGATCGCCACCACCGAAGGCCGCACGATCACCGCGTCAGGTAGGCCGAGGGGGTCCGCCGGGCCGTTGGGCAGGGTTTCGACAAGCCGCGCCATGTCGTAGCCGATCACTCCGAAGAGCCCCGCCGCCATCGGCGGCAGCCCCGCGGGCAGTTCGAGACGGTTGTGGGCCACCAGATCGCGCAAGGAGTCCAGCGATCCGCCGGTCTGCGTGGTGAAGGCGCCGCGCCCGACCGCCTCACCCTCGGCGACCTCCGCGACATCGCCCCGGCAGCGCCAGACGAGATCCGGCTTCATCGTCACGATGGAATACCGGCCCCGCCACGCTCCGCCCTCCACCGACTCGAAAAGAAAGGCATAGGGCCGCCCCCGACCAATCTTCAGATAGGCGGAGACCGGCGTTTCCAGATCGTCGATCACCCGGACCCACACCACCTGCGGGCCGCCCCGGGCGTGGGTGGCGGCGAAGGCGTCGAAGCCTGGTTCGACGGTCACTTCGCCGGCGCGGCCGGCTTGGCGCCCGCCTTGCGGAGGAGGGCGGGGTCGACGCCGATCGCCTGGCGCGCGACATTGAGATTCACGGTCACCTTGATCGCCTGGCGCGAGGCGGTCTTCACCGCATTCATCACGTCGCCGACATAGGACTCCCCGAGGCGGCCGCGGATCGTCTCGATTACTCTGGCGGCGGCAAGGGGATCGGGCGGCCTCACGGCGTCGAGTTTGGCGACGAAGACGCCGTTGGCGGCCGTGGCGGCGAACACCTCGCCCGGCTTGGAGGTAAACACGCCTTCGAGGAAGTCGCGGCCCATGGCCTTGTACTGTTGGGCCGCGATGCGCTGCATCCCCGCCTGGCGCGTGACGTGGGCGCCGACCTTCGCCGCCGCCTGTGCGATCGTCTCTCCCTTGCGCATCTCGCCCATCAGTCCTTCGGCCCGGGCTTTCAGCGCCGTGAGGAACGCCTGGGTCATGTAGGCCCGGGTCAGTTGCGGGCGCACTTCGTCGAGGGCCGGCAGCGAGGGGGGAATGACCTTTTCAACGCGCAACGCGAAATATTCGCCGGCGCCGGTGTCCTCGATATCCGTTTCCTCGCCGGCGGCGTGGGCGAAGGCGCTTTTGACGATCTTGTCGGAAGCGGCCGGATCGGGTTTGCCTTGGGCGTCGCGTCCGTCGGCGGTCAGCGGTCCGACGGTCACCGGAACGACACCCACCTTGCGGGCCGCGTCGGCGACGCTCGATCCGGCCTGACGGGCATCGTCGAACTTCTGGCTCAGATCGTAAGCCTTGTCGGCGGCGGCCTTCGCGCGAAGATCGGCCTCGATCTTCGCGCTCGAGTTCTCAAGGGTGGCCTCGACGCCGGGCGTGACCTTGATCACCTCGAGAACGGCCATACCAAGGTCGCCTTGCACCGGCCCCTTGGTCTGCCCCGGTGCGAGGGCGAACGCGGCGGCGGCCAACTTCCCGTCGGGAAGGGCGGTCCGCGGCTGGTCGGCGTAGGTGATCGCCTCGGTTCCGAGCGAACGGGCGAGCGCCTGGGGATCCTCGCCCTTGGCCAGACCCGAGGCGACGGTGGCCCCCTCGGCCGCCGTCTTGACCGGAATCTGCACCACCGTGCGGCGCTCGGGCGTCGAGAGGCTGTCCTTCCTGAAGGCGAACTCCTTGGCAATGTCGGCGGGGGCGACGGTCACCGTCGGCTCGAAGGCCTTGGCGGAAAAGCGGACCAGGGTGATTGCCCGCATCTCCGGCCTGGTGAGCTGGGCGGCGTTGGCCTTCATGAAGGCGATCAGCTGGGCGTCCGTCGGCGGGGCCGGTCGCGGAACGGAGCGGGGATCGAGGATGAACCAGCTCACGTCCCGGCTCTCCAGCCCGGTCACCGCGTTAAGCGCCGCATAGGCCCGCGGCACGGCGAATCCCGCCGCGATGGCGTAGGTGAAGTGCCGCTGGGCAAGTTCGTCGGTGATCTCTTGCTCGGCTTCGCGCGGGGTCAGACCCTGGGCGGCGAGGGCTTGGGTGAACTGCTGCTCGCTGAACTTGCCGGTCACACGGTCGAAGGCGAAGGGGAGTTTGCGAATCTCGGCGTCCACCAGGCTGGGACCCGGTCGGACGCCCGCGCGGCTGAGCATCTCGGTGAACGCCTCGTCCAGACCGATGGCGTCCAGGAGTTGCCGGTCGAAACCGTTCTGCACCAGAAACTCCGCGGAATAGGTCTGACCGGCCTGCTTCTCGAAACGCGTTTTCTCCTGCTCGAAGATGCGGCGGAAATCGCGGGCGCTCATCGCATGGGACCCGGCCACGACCACGGCATCGGCCCGGCTGGGGTGGAACAGATCGGGGAATTTGCCGGTGCCGCCCACGCCAAGGACCAGGAACACAAGGATAAGGACACCCATCAGGGCGATGGCGACGGGGTTGCGAGCGGTGGAGCGGAGAGAGCCGGTCATGAACGATTGCGCCGTGGGGACGCGGGCGCGGGCGCCTGCAAAGGCGTTCGTATAGTTGAGCCGCCTTATGCGCGGCAAGCGAAGGTGACATGTCGGCCGCCTTGGTCTTAGGTGTGCGTTCCGCGTCCCCTCCCGTCGACAGGTCTCCGTGCCCGCCCCCCGCCCTCTGATCGCCGGAAACTGGAAGATGCACGGCCTCGAGGCCTCCCTCGACGAGGCCCGCGTCGTGGCCGCC
>JBDTKQ010000084.1:0-7786 GCA_039935235.1 Caulobacteraceae bacterium | reverse complement strand
CGCGCCTTCACCCCTGACGCGCGGTTCGTCGAGGCCCCGCTGCCGCCGCCGCCGTTTCCGTCGTGGCTGAAACTCACGCCGCGCCAGTGGGGGGTGATCGCCCGGTTCTGGTGGTGGTTCTTCGATCATCACCGGGAGCAGGAAAGCCGTGCGCAAGCCCAAGCGCGCGCCGAGGCCGCCGCCCGCGCGCTTGTCGATCTCGCCGCCTTGGGAGAAGATGTTCTGGTCGTGGCCCACGGCTTTTTCAACACCATGGTCGGCCGTTCCTTGAAGGCTCTGGGCTGGCGCTGCAAAAAGGACGGGGGCTTCGCCTATTGGTCGGTCCGCAGATTCGAGGCGCCAGGAGAAACGGCGCGAAAACACCGGGAGGCGATGCGATGAACAAAGGGAAGAACGAGGGGGTCGGTCGCCGCCGATTTATCGCCGGCGGGGCGGTGGCCATGATCGCCGGGGCGAGCGCGGTCGCCCCCGGCCGGGTCGGGGCGCAGACGAGCCTCACCCCCGTCGCCGCCATCGAGCGTCTGATGGCCGGCAACGCCCGCTATGTCGCGGGCAGGCTCGCTTCGCTTCAGGAAGACCTCGACATACTCAGAGAGGGAACCAGGGAGAAACAGGAACCCTTCGCCGCCGTGCTGTCGTGCGCCGATTCCCGGGTTCCGACGGAACTGGTGTTCGACCAAAGCATCGGCCATCTGTTTGTCACCCGGGTGGCGGGCAATGTGGTGACCGCCGAGATCATGGCCAGCCTCGAATACGGCGCCGCCGTGCTTGGAACGCGGGCGATCATGGTGCTCGGCCATGAAGGCTGCGGTGCGGTCAAAGCGACCCTCGAGGGCAAGGCGGTTCCCGGCCAGATCAGCGCCCTGTATCGCCCGATCCGACCGGCGGTCGAACGGGCCGGCGGCGACATCGAGACCGCCATTCGGGCCAACGCCCGGATCCAGGCCGATCTTCTGGCCACCGCCTCGCCGGTGCTTTCGGCGATGATCGCGGCCGGGAGCCTCAAGATCGTCGCGGCCTACTACGCTTTGGGCACGGGCAAGGTGACGATTCTCTCGTGAGAACGCCGTCGCGGCGGTCGCGTACGTCGCGCCGTTGCCCCGGCGTCCGCCGCTCGGCTAGGGTGGGGCGATGAGCGACTCCGACGACATCACCGGGCTTTCCTTCGAGTCGGCGCTCGCCGAGCTCGAACGGATCGTGAGCGAACTCGAGTCCGGCAACGCCGAGCTCGAGCGGTCGATCCAGGTCTATGAGCGCGGCGCCGCGCTCAAGGCCCATTGCGAGGGCAAGCTTCGCGAGGCGCAACTTCGGGTGGAGAAGATCATCGTCGGGCCGACCGGCGCCGTGAGCGTCGCGCCGGCGGACTTTTCGTGAGCCTGTCCGCCCAGCCCTTGTCCCGACGGGTGGCCGAGGCCGCCGATCTGGTGACCGTCGCCCTCGATGAGCTTTTGCCGCGCGCGGAGGGACCCGAATCGCGGCTGACCGAGGCGATGCGCTATGCCGCGCTCGGTCCCGGCAAGCGACTGCGGCCCTTTTTCGCTCTGGAAACCGGGCGGATGTTCGAACTTTCCGAGCGCTCGGTTTTGCGCGCGGCGTGCGCCTTGGAATGTATCCACGCCTACTCACTGGTCCACGACGACCTGCCGTGCATGGACGATGACGACATGCGTCGCGGGCGCCCCACGGTGCACAAAGCCTATGACGAGGCCACCGCGGTGCTCGCGGGCGACGGTCTGCTCACGGTCGCCTTCGAGATCATCGCCCATCCCGACACACACGCCGACGGGGCGATCCGCGCCGATCTCACCCATCGCCTGGCCGTCGCCGCCGGCGCGCGCGGCATGGTCGGCGGCCAGATGATCGACCTTCTGGGGGTGCGCGACGATCTGGGCGCCGTGGCTCGGATGCAACGGATGAAGACCGGGGCCCTCATTGCCTGCGCCTTCGAGTTGCCCCTGGTCATGGCCCGGGCCAGGGAAGCGGAGCGCGCGGCGCTGATGGCCTTCGGCCGGGACATCGGCCTGGCCTACCAGATCGTCGACGATGTTCTGGACGCGGAGGGAAACGCGGCGGCCCTCGGGAAGGCGGCGGGAGGCAAGGACGCCGCCCGCGGCAAGGCCAACTATGTGACTTTGCTGGGCGTGACGGCGGCGAAGGAACGGATCTCCCTCCTCGCCACCCAGACCCGGACGCACCTCGACCCGTTCGGGGCGCGGGGGCAAGTCTTGGCCTCCGCCGTCGATTTCGTGCTAGACCGAAGGACTTGAGACTCCCCCAAGGAGCGGGGGCGAATTAACGTCGGAACCCTTGCGCATGGCTTCATCCACCCCGCTCCTGGACACCGTCGGCGCCCCGGCCGACACCCGGGCCATGAGCGTCGGCGAACTCCGCCAACTGGCCGACGAATTGCGCGCCGAGACCATCGACGCGGTGTCCAAGACGGGGGGCCATCTGGGCGCGGGCCTTGGCGTGGTCGAGCTGACGGTCGCCCTCCACCACGTGTTCGACACCCCGCAAGACATCCTGATCTGGGACGTCGGTCACCAGGCCTATCCGCACAAGATTCTCACCGGTCGCCGAAACCGCATCCGCACCCTTCGCCAGGGCGGCGGCCTCTCGGGGTTCACCAAGCGGGCGGAGAGCCCGTTCGATCCCTTCGGCGCGGCTCACGCCGCCACCTCGATCTCCGCGGGCCTCGGCTTTTGCGTCGCGCGCGACCTTCGCGGCGAGGACAACGCGGTGATCGCGGTGATCGGCGACGGCTCGATGAGCGCGGGCATGGCCTACGAGGCGATGAACAACGCCGCCGAGGCGACCAGAAGGATGATCGTCATCCTCAACGACAACGACATGTCGATCGCCCCGCCGGTCGGCGGGATGAGCGCCTATCTGGCCAACCTCGTGTCCGGCGGCGCCTATCAGCGGGTGCGCAAGTTCGGCAAAGGCGTGGTCAGCCATCTGCCGCGTCCCCTGAAAGACATGGCCCGCAAGGCCGAGGAGTTCGCCCGCGGCATGGCCACCGGAGGCACCTTCTTCGAGGAGTTGGGATTCTACTATGTCGGCCCGATCGACGGCCACAACATGGATCACCTGGTGTCGGTGCTGAAGAACGTCCAGCAAATCGACGACAAGCCGGTTCTCGTCCACGTCGTCACCCAGAAGGGCAAGGGCTACGGTCCGGCGGAAACCGCGGCGGACAAGCATCACGCCGTGGCCAAGTTCGACGTGATCACCGGCCAGCAGGCCAAGCCCGCGCCCTCCAACGCCCCGACCTACACCAAGGTGTTCGCCGCCGAGCTGATCAAACAGGCGGAACGCGACGACAAGATCGTGGCGATCACCGCCGCCATGCCTTCCGGCACCGGCTTGGACATCTTCGCCAGGCGATTTCCCAAGCGCTGCTTCGATGTCGGCATCGCCGAGCAGCACGCGGTGACCTTCGCCGCCGGCCTCGCCGCCGACGGGATGAAGCCCTTCGTCGCCATCTATTCGACCTTTCTCCAGCGCGGTTACGATCAGGTGGTCCATGACGTGGCCATCCAGAGGCTCCCGGTACGTTTCGCCATGGACCGCGCCGGCCTCGTCGGCGCCGATGGCCCGACCCACGCCGGCAGCTTCGACGTCGGCTATCTGGGCCAACTCCCAGGCTTCGTGATCATGGGGCCGGCCGACGAGGCGGAACTGGCCCATATGATCGCCACCGCCGCGGCGATCGACGATCGGCCGAGCGCCTTGCGCTTTCCGCGCGGCGATGGGGTGGGGGTGACCATACCGGAGATGGCCGAGCCGCTGGAGATCGGCCGCGGTCGGGTCGTGCGCGAGGGAACGGCGGTGGCGATCCTCTCCTTCGGCACGCGCCTGGCCGACAGCCTCAAGGCCGCCGACATGCTGGCCGCGAGGGGGATTTCCACCACGGTGGCCGACGCCCGTTTCGCCAAGCCCCTCGACCGTGACCTGATCGCCAGCCTTGCCCGCGATCACGAGGTGCTGATCACGGTGGAGGAAGGGGCGGTGGGCGGCTTCGGCGCCTTCGTTCTCCACGCGTTGGCCGATGCGGGGGCCCTCGACCGCGGCCTGAAGGTCCGCACCCTTACTCTCCCGGACGTCTTTCAGGACCAGGACAAACCCGAAGCGATGTACGTTCAGGCCGGCCTCGACGCCGACGGCATCCTCGCCGCCGCCCTGTCGGCTCTGGGCCTGGAACGCGCCGCCAAGGGGCGCCGCGCATCGTGAGGAGAGGGTTTACCTCCCTCCATCTCATGGGGAGGGTGGCGCGAGGTGACGGGCGGGGCCGTCGGAAGGATCATCATCGCCTTGGTTTTTTCACCCTTCCCAACCCCGACCGCGTCGCGGTCCGCCCCTCCCCATAAAGGGGAGGGAGGCGTTTGACGTCTTCCGCCATCGAGCTTCGCGGCGTGGCGAAATCCTATGGCGGCCGCGAGGTGGTCGGGCCGTTGTCGCTGACCGTGGCCAAGGGGGAGTTCGTGGCGCTGCTCGGCGGGTCGGGCTGTGGCAAGACGACGACCTTGAAGACGATCAACGGCCTGGTTCCTCCGGACGCCGGAGAGGTGTTTGTCGAGGGGAGAGCGGCCACCGACGAGCCGCCGCATCTTCTCCGGCGGAGAATCGGATATGTTTTCCAGGAGATCGGGCTTTTTCCTCACATGACCGTCGGCGAGAATATCGCCGTGGGGCCGAAGCTCGCCGGGTGGGATGGTCCACGCATTGTCGCCCGCACCGCGGAGCTGCTGGCGCTTGTTGCTCTGCCGGCGGAGACTGCGGCGCGGCTTCCGGCGGCCCTCAGCGGCGGTCAACGCCAGAGGGTGGGGGTCGCTCGGGCGCTGGCGGCGGCGCCCGCGATCATGCTGATGGACGAACCGTTCGGGGCCCTCGATCCGGTGACCCGCGACGCCCTCGGCCGCGACTATCGCGCCTTGCACGAGCGGTTGGGTCTGACCACGGTGATGGTCACCCACGACGTCATGGAGGCCCTGCTTCTGGCTGACCGGATTGTGATCCTCGAGGCGGGAAAGGTTATCGCCGACGGCGCCCCCGGCGTGCTGCTCAACGATTCCCGCCCCGCCGTGCGAACGCTGATGGAGTCTCCGCGGCGGCAGGCGCGGCGGGTCGAAGCCATGGCGGCGGCGGCGGCCGATGGATGAGCGGCTTGCCGCCGCCTGGCGGCTCCTCCCCAATTATCTGGCGCAGCATGTTCTTCTGAGCGTCTGCGCCCTGGTTCTCGGCTTCGCCATCAGCCTGCCGCTGGCGGTGGCGGCGAGCCGCAGCCCGGCGGTTCGCTGGCCGAGCCTGTTCGGCGCCAGCCTCATCCAGACCATTCCGAGCCTCGCCCTGCTCGCCCTCTTCTATCCGCTGCTGCTGGCGCTGTCCGATCTCAGCAAGAGTTGGTTCGGACGGGGATTTCCGGCCCTCGGATTCGCCCCCTCGCTCATGGCGCTGACCCTCTATTCGATGCTGCCGATCTTGCGCAACGGGGTCGCCGGCATCCTCGGCGTCGACCCGGCGGCGTCGGAGGCGGCGCGCGGCATGGGGATGACCGAAGGGCAGCGGCTGACCCGGGTCGAGCTTCCCCTCGCCGCTCCGGTGATCATGGCCGGCGTGCGGACCGCCGCGGTGTGGACGATCGGCGCCGCCACCCTGGCCACCCCGGTGGGCCAGACATCGCTGGGCAACTACATCTTTTCCGGCCTTCAGACCGAGAATTGGGTTTATGTCCTGTTCGGTTGCGCCGCCTCGGCGGGACTGGCGCTGGCCGCCGACCAGCTTCTGGGTCTTATCGAATCGGGCCTTTCGCATCGCCGGCCGTGGCGGATATGGGCGGGCGCCGTCGGCCTTGTCGCCGGAACCGCCGCCGCCCTCTCGCCGCTCGTCGCGCCGGCGGGTCCGGGCGGCTATGTGGTGGGAGCCAAGAACTTCTCCGAACAATATATTCTCGCCGAACTGATGGCGAACCGGCTGGAGGCGGTCGGCGCCCACGTCACTCGCAAGGAGGATCTGGGCTCGGCTACCGCCTACCGGGCGCTCGCCGCGGGGGAGATCGACGTCTATGTCGACTATACCGGAACGCTGTGGAGCAATGTGCTCGGGCGCAAGGACAACCCCGGCCGCGCCGCCGTCCTCGCCGGGCTCACCAGGACGCTGAAGGCCCGCGACGGGGTGGTGGTTCTGGGTCCGCTCGGCTTCGAGAACGCCTACGCCCTGGCCATGCGCGGCGACCGGGCCAGGGCGCTGGGCATCGCCAGCATCGCCGATCTGGCGCAACAGGCGCCCGCTCTCGCGCTCGGCTCGGATCTGGAGTTTCTCTCCCGACCGGAATGGGCGGCTCTGCAATCGGCCTATGGCCTGAGGTTCCGCAAGGAGACCTCCTATCAGCCGACTTTCATGTACCGTTCGCTGGAAGAGGGGGAGACCGACGTGATCTCGGCCTTTTCCAGCGACGGGCGAATCGCCGCCGATCATCTGCTCGTGCTGCCCGATCCGCGTCATGCCTTGCCGCCCTATGACGCCGTGATCCTGATCTCGCCGCGTCGGGCGAATGACGCGCGACTGAGGCGGGCGCTCACGCCGCTGGTGGGCGCGATCGATGTGGCGGCCATGCGAGCGGCCAACTACAGCGTCGATCGCGACCAGAACAAAGTCACCCCGGCCCGCGCGGCGGCGACGCTGGATCAGAAGGTGACAAGGCGGTGAGTTTTTTTCGCCGCCGCGACGGGGGCGTCGCCGCTCTCGTCGACGTCCTGCCCGAGGCGGCCGCGGTATGCGCGGTCGACGGTAGGATGGAGGCGGCCAACGGGGCTTGGCGGGCGGCGTTCGGAGAGGGTCCGCGTCTGCCGCGCGGGGCCGGGGGCGGTCTCTTCGCCGCCCTCGTGGCAGGGCGCCGGACCGGACGGGCGGAGGGGGTTCTGGAGATCGGGGCGGTGCGGTCGGCGATCGCCGTCGCCGCCTTGCCGGGCGAGCGTTTTTTCCTGCGACGACTGGGCGCGACCGCGCCCGCGTCCGCGAACCGCGCGCTCCCCCAAGGCTCCGGTATGCTCGAGCCGCTGGCGGCGGTCTCCCCGTTCGGCGCGGCGCTGATCGACGGCGACGATGTCTTCGACGGCGTCATCGCCGGGGTCAACGAGGCGCTTGTCGAAATCGCGGGACCCGGGGCGGCGGCCGGCGGCACGCTCGGCGCGCTGGTGACGACAGCCTCCCGGACCGAGGCGCAAGCGCGCATCGTCGAGGGGCAACCCGGACCGTTCGAGGTCCGCCTCGCCCAACCCCCTCACCGCACCGTCGACCTCTACCTCGCGCGACGGGTAGGGAGGGTCACCGCCTATCTGCTGGACGTCACCGACCAGAAGGCCATGCAGATCCAACTTTCGCAGCGCAACAAGATGGAGGCTGTCGGCCAGCTCGCCGGCGGGGTGGCCCACGACTTCAACAATCTCCTGACCGCCATCCGATTGCGCACCGACGAACTGTTGTTGCGCCATTCGCTGGGCGACCCGTCCTATGACTCGCTGAGCGAAATCCGCCAGACGGTGGTCCGCGCCGCGGGGGTGGTGCGCCAGCTCCTTACCTTCTCGCGCAAGGCGACGATCCAGCGGGAGGTGCTCGACCTCGGCGAAGTGCTCAGCAACTTCGAGGTTCTTCTCCGCCGCCTCCTCCGCGAGGACGTGCGACTGGAGACGCGCTATGGGGCCAACCTGCCGCTGGTGCGGGCGGACAAGGCCCAGATCGAGAACGCCGTGATGAACCTGGTCGTCAACGCCCGGGACGCGGTCGC
>JBDTKQ010000083.1:0-5617 GCA_039935235.1 Caulobacteraceae bacterium | reverse complement strand
GATCCGGCCGGGGGTGAGCTTCAGTTCCACCACCGGCTGGTCGGTGTCGAGGGCGACCTCACGCTCCACTGTCGCCAGCACGCCGTCGTGGCTCCCGGCGCGGGCCACGGTCATGGCGATGCGCACCGCCGCCGCCCCCTTTGTCGCGCGCGTCCAGGGATGGTCGTCCACCGCGAAGACCAGCGACAGCGGCTGCTTGTTCGGGTTCGTCGCGCCGATCCAGCGGGCCAGCGTGCGGCGCTGAAACACCTGGGTGATGGAGTTGGTGGTGACCAGGCCGAAGCGGCGCAGTTTCGTGCCCTTGCGGGTAAGGATGTCCGCCGCCCGGTCCCACCAATACATAACCAGATCGGACGCCTCGTCGACCTTCGGATGGACGCTCCACAAGGCCGCGACATAGGCGTCGCCCTGTTCGGCGCGGATGTCCTTGCCGCCGGTGAACGGCGGATTGCCGACGATGAACTCCGCCTCAGGCCATGCCGGAAGGCGGGGGTTGGGATAGGCCTCGCCGCCGCCGCCGACCACGACGCCGTCGCTCTGCATCACCGCGTCGACGCACGGATCGCCGCGCTTTCGGCGGCTGGCGATGGGGTTGATCGTGGCGTAGTCCGCGAGCACCGGGTCACGCGGCCGGTAGCCCGGATCGCGGCGGTAACTGGCCTGAAGATAGCCGATCCACAGCACCAGCTCGGCGATGGCGGCGGCGCGGGGGTTCAGTTCGAGGCCGAGGAACTGCCGGGGATCGACCCCGCGCAGCACGTCGTCGGTGACCAGGCCCTCGGCGTCCCCGGCCACCAGACCGGCGCGGGCTTCGAGCACCTCGGTCTCCAGCGCCTTCATCAGCTCGAGGGTGACATAGAGGAAATTGCCGGTGCCGCAGGCCGGATCGAGCACCCGGGTGCGGGTAAGCTGGTCGTGGAAGGCCATCAGTTCGAGCGCCGCGCCGGGGGCGTTGCCACGCGACTGAAGGTCCTCCGCCGCCGCGCGGGCCGCGTCCCAGTCGGCGCGCAGGGGCTCCATCACCGTCGCGTTGACCAGCCGCTCTACATAGGGCCGCGGGGTGTAGTGGGCGCCGAGGCGGGAGCGATCGCCGACGGTCAGCGCCTCTTCGAGGAGCGTCCCGAAGATCGCCGGCTCGACGTCGCGCCAGTCCTTGTTCGCCGCCGCCAGAAG
This sequence comes from Caulobacteraceae bacterium, assembly GCA_039935235.1. Lineage (GTDB taxonomy): Bacteria > Pseudomonadota > Alphaproteobacteria > Caulobacterales > Caulobacteraceae > Acaudatibacter. The sequence continues at coordinate 4,444 of JBDTKQ010000083.1, read as the reverse complement.
GGCGCCGATCTCCTCGCGCCCGAGGGGGAAGGCGCGGCGGTCCTTGTAGAAGGCGCCGTTGAACCGTCTCACCGCCGCGTTGAGGCCCGGGCTGAACCCGCCCTCGTCCATGTGGCGGAAGAGGTCGCGCATCTGCGGCTCGAACCCCGCCGGCGCTTCGACGCACTCGCCAAGGAGCCGCTTGAAGCTGTTTTCCGGCAGGAGCCCCACGTCCTCGGCGAACATGGCGAAGAGGGTGCGGGAGAGGAAGGTCGCCACCTCCTCGGGCGGGTATTTCTCTTCCAGCGACTTGGAAACTTGCGCCAGGTATCCGGCGACCTCGCGGGTGACCTCCGCCCGCCGCAACGCCGGATCGAGGGAGCGGGGGGCCAGCCACACGGCCCGGAACCGATCGCGCACCGCCGGCTCGGCGAGCTGTTCGAGGGTGACGATGCGGCTGCGCTCGTCCGGGAACGGCCGATAGGCCCGCCCCTGGCCGGTGAAGTCAGCGTAGAACTCGAAGGAGCGGCCCACATCGCAGGTGATGATGAACGGCGGCCGGTCGTGGTCCGGCGGCAGGCGCCCGGCATAGTCCCACGCCTGGTTGAACGCCGCCCGCATGTCCGCGTCCCACGCCCGGCGGGGTTTGGCCGTGCCCGCGCCGCCGAAGAGGTCCGGCTGGACGACGGCCTCGCCCTTGCGCGCCGCGTTCTGCGCCAACCGGCTCTGCTTGGCTTCGAGAATGAACGATTCGCGCCGGTAGAGGTCGATGCGCAAGGGCTGAGCGCCGTTGCCGCGCACCGGCTGCTCGAAGCGGTAGGTGTCGTTGTCGCTGTCGGCGGGGTTCGGCGAGGGAAGGTCGAGGGCCTGCGTCAGCTCCACGAGGAACATGGCGTAGTTGGCCCGCTCCGCCCCCCCGCGCAGGTCCCGCCACCGCTCGATGAACCCGTCCACCCCCATGGGGGCACGTTAGCGGGGGAAAGGTGAAGGGGCCATGATCGCAACGCGACGGTTCAACAGCTACGCTGCCGCGAGCGCCTTGCGCAAACCCTCGGGGTCACCCTTGATCGCGCGCAGCAAGGTCCGCGCCGGACCGCTCGGGCGTTTGGCGCCGCGCTCCCAGTCGTGCACGATTCGCACGCTGAATTCACAGGCGGCGGCAAACTGCGCCTGGGTCATTCTCGCGGGCCGCCGAATCGCCCGCCCCTTCACGCGATCCCGGCGCGCAGGAAGTCGTGCATGTGGACCGCGCCGACCAGTTTGCCGTCCTCACAGGCGAACATCAGCATGATCGGGCGGGGGCGCTCGTTCATTGTCCGCAAGGCCTCGGTGGCGAGGAGGCGCGGGTGGACGAAGGCGGGGGCGCGGGTCATGTGCGGCGCCACCGGGGCGGAAAGATCGGCGGCGGGCAGGGCGCGACGCAGATCGCCGTCGGTGAAGGCGCCGACGAGACGCCCCGCGGCGTCGACCACGGCGACGCCGCCAAGGCGGGTGCGGGTGATCTCGATCACCGCCTCGCCGAGGCTGGCGCTCGCCGCCACGCGCGGCACGTCGGCGCCGCGGGCCATCAGATCGCCCACCGTGACCAGTTGGGCCCCCAGCCTTCCCCCCGGATGAAAGGCGTGGAAATCCGCCGGTGAAAAACCGCGCGCCTCGAGAAGGGCGATGGCGAGGGCGTCGCCGAAGGCCAGTTGCATGGTGGTCGAGGTGGTCGGCGCCTGGCGGTTGGGGCAGGCCTCCTCGGCGCGGGGGAGAACCAGGGCGATGTCGGCCGCCCCGGCCAGGGCGCTCGTGGCCTCGGCGGTGACGGCGATCAGCGGCGTGGCGAAGCGTTTGCAATAGTGGACCACGTCGCGCAGTTCCGGCGTCTCGCCCGACCACGACAGGGCGAGAACGACATCGCCGGCCGCGACCATCCCCAGATCCCCGTGGCTGGCCTCGCCGGGGTGGAGGAAGAAGGCCGGGGTTCCGGTGGAGGCGAGGGTGGCGGCGATCTTGCGGGCGACGTGGCCGCTCTTGCCCATGCCGCTGACCACCACCCGGCCGGGGGCGGCGGCGATGGCCGCCACCGCGACGGCGAAGGGCGCGGCGAGGCCGTCGGCGAGCGCCGCGGCGAGGGCGCGCAGGCCGGCGATCTCCGCCTCCACGGTGCGCACCGCAGACGCCGCGTGGTCGGGGGCGGGAGGATCGGCACGCGCGGGCGGTGGGGTCGGGTGGGGGCGACGGTGTTCCACTGTCATGCTTTTTAATCTAGGCCGGTCGGACCGATGGACAAAGCCCCGCCCCGCCCCGCCCGCCGCGCCCTCGACGCGGTGATCCTCGACCGCGACGGGGTGCTCAACGTCGACCATGGCTATGTCGGCGAGATCGGGCGGCTGGAATGGATCGCCGGCGCCCGCCGCGCCGTGCGCCGGCTGAACGAGGCCGGGGTGCTGGCGATCGTCGCCACCAATCAGTCCGGGGTGGCGCGGGGGCTGTTCGACGAGGCGGCGGTGGAGCGACTGCACGAAGCCATGCGCGCGGACCTCGCGGCCGAGGGGGCGCGGATCGACGCCTTCTATGTCTGCCCGTTTCATCCCGAGGCGGTCGTCGAGCGGTATCGCCACCCCGATCATCCCGACCGCAAGCCCAATCCCGGCATGATCCGCCGGGCGCTCGCCGACTTCGCCGTCGATCCGGCGCGGGCGGTGATGGTGGGAGACAGGCAAAGAGATCTCGAGGCGGCGCGGCGGGCGGGGATCGCCGGGGTCCTGTTCGACGGCGGCGATCTCGACCGGCTCGTGCGGCGCCTCATGGCCGCGAAAACGTCGGATACGCGGCTTGTCTCGCCGGGGGCGTCGGCGGCCTCCACCAGCGGCGCCGCGTGATCCCCTTCATCGATCTGGCGGCGCAACAGGCGCGGCTGAAACCGGCGATCGACGCGGCCATCGCCGCGGTTCTGGCCCATGGCGCCTATGTCATGGGCCCCGAGGTGCGCGCGTTGGAGGCGCGGCTGGCGGCGTTTTGCGGCGCGGCCCGTTGCCTCACGTGCGCCAACGGCACCGACGCCCTCGCCCTGCCCCTGATGGCGTGGGAAATCGGGCCGGGAGACGCGGTCTTCTGCCCCTCCTTCACCTTCGCCGCCACGCCCGAGGTGATCCCGTGGACGGGGGCGACGCCGGTGTTCGTCGACATTCTGCCCGACACCTGCAATCTCGATCCGGCCGATCTCGAGGCGGCCATCACCGCCACGACGGCCGGCGGCCGGCTGAAACCCGCGGCGGTCATCGCGGTCGACCTCTTCGGCCAGACGGCGGACTATCCGCGCATCGCCGAGGTCTGCCGCCGCCACGGCCTGAAACTGATCGCCGACTGCGCCCAGAGCTTTGGGGCCACGCTTGGCGGCCGCCATCCGATCGCGTGGGCCGACGCGGCGACCACCAGCTTCTTTCCGGCCAAGCCGCTGGGGGCCTACGGCGACGGCGGCGCGGTGCTGACGAACCACGAGGCGGCATGGACGCGGATGGATTCCCTGCGCGTCCACGGCAAGGCGGTGGCCGGCGACGTGGAGCCCGGCGGCTTCGCCCACGATCCCAAATACCTCAACGCCCGCATCGGCATGAACTCCCGCCTCGATACGCTTCAGGCGGCGATCCTGCTGGCCAAGCTGGAGGTCTTCGAAGCCGAGATCGCCCTGCGGCAGGACGTGGCCGCGCGGTATGCGGCGGGTCTCGCGGGGGCATGCGCGCGCACCCCGACGGTGATCGCGGGCGGGGTTTCCACCTGGGCGCAATATGTGATCGAGCACGCGAACCGCGACGGCCTCGCCGCCCATCTCAAGGCGCTCGGCATCCCCACGGCGGTCTATTACCCGGTCCCCATGCATCGCCAGACCCCCTGGCTCGACGCACCGCGAAGCCCCGGCGGCCTCCCCGTCTCGGACGCCAAGGCCGACACCGTCATCGCTTTGCCCATGCACGCCGATCTCGCGCCGGCTGTGCAGGACAAGATCGTCGAGGCGGTGCGGGGGTTCAACGGCTAGGAGGCCGGCGGAGTACGGGCGTCCCCCCAGGGCGGGGCTCCGGGTCGGCGTACCTTCGTCGTTTGACACGAAGAACACGGCGAACGAAGAGATCGCGACGATGTGGCGGTCCCATCGTATCCAAAGCGATTTCACGCCTTCGCCTTCCATCGTCCCTGCTTTCGTCATCCCGGAATGGCGCGAAGCACAGCGCAGCGACGTATCCGGGACCCAGGCGGTTGAGCGACACGCCCGCGCGACCTGAAGGATTTTCCGTCCGACGACCCCGGCGTGCGCGAGCCTTACAGACTCCAAGCGACGCCGCGACCGGCGCTCCTTACCCCAGCATCCGCTCCAGCGTCTCCAGTTCGTCGGCGTCGCGCGCGGGTTTGTCCCAGCGGATGCGGTGGATGCGGGGAAAGCGCATGGCCACGCCGCTCTTGTGGCGGGTGGAGCGTTGCAGGC
>JBDTKQ010000082.1:0-2390 GCA_039935235.1 Caulobacteraceae bacterium | reverse complement strand
AACGCTGCAATGGCTCGTGGCGATACGAGTTCTACGGCGTCTACGATCTGCCCACCAAACTCGAGGCCCTCAACCCCATCCTCGACAGCTTCCAGCACCTCTACAATCACCATCGACCACACGGCGCCCTTGGCGGAATGACCCCCGCCAACTATCTCGCTCAACGCCAAGCCGCGGAAACACCGCCGTCTCATATGTCCTGAGCCCGGACATCGGCTTGACGGGGCCGGCGTCGGAACCTATCAGACCGGCCTTGCGCCGCCGGCTTTCACGCCGGCCGCGACGCGCGAAAACGCGGGTGTAGCTCAGTTGGTTAGAGCGCCGGCCTGTCACGCCGGAGGTCGCGGGTTCGAGTCCCGTCACTCGCGCCATCCACTCAAACGACCCCAGGCTCGACGTCGGTCGGCCCCGCGGTCGCCGAGACGGCCTCCGTCGCCGCCCGGCGCGCCTCGCCCCTGCGCCGCTGCCGGCGTGAATACCACCAGGTCCACAGGCCGAGGGCGCCCATGGTTCCATAGCCGACCACCGGACCCACCAGCAGGTAGTCCCTTATCGAAAGGGCGAAAACCAGGGCGGCCGAGACGGCCGCCTCGACGAGCAGCCCTGTTCCCCACACCAGGGTCATGATCGTCATCGTCCGCCGGAAGAAGGGATTGTCGCGCAAGGCTTCGAAAGCCGCCACGTCGGAGGGCGAACGCCGAAGAATGGTGGCGCGCGCCAGCTGATAGATCAGCGGTCGGCCAATGGCCGCCGAACCCAGAAACACCAAACCGATCAGCACGGTGACGAGTTTTTCCCGCAGTTGCAGGAATCGCACCGAGCCGCCGCCGACGAAAGCAAGCAACGACAGGGCGATACCGGCCAGGACGAGCATGGACAGGGCGTCCACACGGCGCCGACGGGAGAATTCGACCAGGCTCCAGGCGATCGGCGGGGCCGAAGAGGCGATCAGCGCCTTCACATCGCCCAGGGTGTGGCGGGCCAGATCGTAGATGAGGAAGGGCAGGACGAAGTTCACGGCGAGTTCGCCCCCCACCCTCGCCCCGTTGGCGCGCAGATAGCTCGATGCTCTGGCGATCGACCCGTTCATCGGCGGGGCGCTCCTGGATGGGTTTGGCCAACGGGGCTGAGCGCCTTCCTCACCGGCAGTGGCACATTGCAGACATCGATCCGCCCGGCCGGCGTCTTGTACCAGTCGTCCTTGCGGAAGCGGCGGTTGTGCACGAGGGCGGCGAAGGTTTTGCTGTCGGTGCGCAGCGCCTCGAGGGCGATCCGCTCGCCCGTCGGAACGTCGGTGGCGAGGCGAACCCTGGCGATCGGCACGCGCTCGGCGGGTGTGGCGTAGAAGCCGAGGTCGGCGGTTCCTCGCGGCAGGCTGGAGAGGCGCTCGATACCGTCCACGACCCTGCCGACGAGGGTGACATTGCGGTCGAGTTGGCGAGGGGCATTGCCGATCACCGCGTAAAGCTCCGCGCCGCTCCCCGAGTCGGCGGCATTGTCCCGCCCGGCGCCGACCATGCCGTAGCAGTGGACAAGCCAGGTCCGGTGCGTCGCCGGGTCGCGCGCGACGGGAAGGCCGTCGGTGAAACCGGTGCGCGGCGCGTAGGTGTCGACGTCCGGCAAGGGAGTGAACGGGAGCGTTGCGTCATAGCCCCGGGTGAACTCCGGCGGCAGCGCGCGGGCGGCGGCGCCCAAAGAGCGTTTCCCGTCCGGATCGGCCCACTGGACGACATAGTCGTCCTGCACGCGCACCACGAAGAGGCCGTCGAAATAGCCGGCGCGAACGAGGGTTTCGATGTTTCGCACATGATTGGGCGCGAACGCGGGGGAGAGCTCGATGGTCACCTGACCACTCGGCAGCGTCAGATAGAGGGTATTGGCCGGATCGATCGCTCGCCAATCGGACCGCGGAGAGGCGGCGAGAATCCCGGTCATGGACGCCGCGCCGGCGCCGTTCGCGAAAAGGCCGGCGGCGGCCAGGGCGAGGAGGAAACGCTTCATTCGTCAAATCCGCAGGGTCAGACCGCCATCGGCGGCGATCGCCTGGCCGGTGACGAAGGCGCCGTCGTCGCTGGCGAGAAACAGGGCCACGCGGGCGACGTCGATGGGCTCGCCAAGCCGGCGGAGCACGGCCTTTTTCGCCCACACCTCGGCAATATGCGGCTGGTCGAAGCCGCGCCTGGTCATCCCCGTGCGGATGGCGCCGGGAAGCACGGCGTTGGCGGTGATGGCGAACTTGCCAAGCTCGAGGGCGAGCGTGCGGGTAAGGCCCAGGACCCCCGCCTTGGAGGCGCAATAGGCGGCCAGGCCATAGTCGGTTCCCTGCGCCATCACGCTGGCGGTGTTGACGATCCGGCCGTGGGACGACTCCCTGAGCGCCGGAATGGCCT
>JBDTKQ010000081.1:0-6606 GCA_039935235.1 Caulobacteraceae bacterium | reverse complement strand
CGATCGGGCCGCACCCGGTTGCGACACCGAATCGGCGACAATGTGACCGGGGTCCCCGGACGTCTAGAGCCTGATGCGTTTGCACGGAGCAGATGCAAGCGCTGAATCAGGCTCTACACTCTTGAATCCAGAGCAAATTATCCCCGTTCAGATGATTCCATCTGAACGGGGTTTGCTCTAGTCGAACAGCTTGGAGACCGACTCCTCATTGGCGATGCGGCGGATCGCCTCGCCGATCAGACGGGCGCAACTCACCAGGCGGATCTTGCCCTTGGGTCCGATCCGCGCGTCCGGTTCGATGGAATCGGTGACCACCAGTTCCTTCAGCACCGAGTCGTTGACCCGCTCGATCGCCGCGCCGGAAAGGACCCCGTGGGTGATATAGGCGCTGACCTCCGCCGCGCCGGCCTCCATAAGCGCCTTCGCGGCGCTGCACAGGGTCGTCGCCGAATCGACGATGTCGTCGAAGACGATCAGTCGCCGACCGGCCACCTCGCCGATGATATTGGCAACCTCCGAGACGCCGGGTCCTTGCCGGCGCTTGTCGACGATGGCGAGGCCGGCGTTCAGCCGGCTGGCAAGGGCGAGGGCCCGTACCACCCCGCCGACGTCCGGCGAGACGATCAGCATCTCATCGGTCTTGGGATAGTGCCGGGTGATGTCGGCCGCCATCAACGGCGCGGCCTGAAGATTGTCGGTGGGAATGTCGAAGAAGCCCTGGATCTGACCGGAGTGGAGATCCATGGTCAGCACCCGGTCGGCGCCCGCCCTCGTGATCAGATTGCTGACCAGCTTGGCGGAGATGGGTGTGCGGCCCTCGGTTTTCCGGTCCTGCCGGGCATAGCCGAAATAGGGGGTCACCGCGGTGATCCGGCGGGCCGACGCGCGCTTGAGCGCATCGATGCAGATCAGCAGCTCCATAAGATTGTCGTTGGCCGGATAGCTGGTCGACTGAAGCACGAAGACGTCCTCGCCGCGGACGTTTTCCTCGATTGTGACGAAGCCCTCGTTGTCGGGGAACCGTTTCACCTGGGCCTTGGTCAGCGGCACGTCGAGGGACTGGGCGATGGCCTCGGCGAGGGGGCGGTTGGAATTGCCGGCCAACAGCTTCATCGACGAACCCCCGCGCCGCGGCTCCGACAAGTCCCGCGCAAGGCTTCTAGCAGCGTCGGTCCACGGAGCAAGGGCCGCGCCCTCACCCCTCCCGCGCGATCGCCGAGAGCATTCGTCCGTAGTCGCTCTCGCCGCGTTTCACCGCCCGGCGATTGGAGAAGAAGGCGTCCGACTCGGCGAAAGTGTCGCGCCCGACCCATTCCACGTCGGCGAGTCCGGCGCCGCGAAGGCGATCTATGACAAAGGCGGGAAGGTCGAACAGCCGCCGATCGCCATCGCCGCCGGCGAAGAAGCGCATCGAACCGAGCGCCGCGCGGGCGAAACGGTCCTCGAATTCCGGGCCGACCTCATAGGTCCGTGGGCCGATGCACGGGCCCACCGCCGCCACGAGAGTTTCGGGCGCATGGCCAAGGTCGCGCAAGGCTTCGACCGCTGCCTCCACCACGCCGCCGAGGGCGCCGCGCCAGCCGGCGTGGACGGCGGCCACCGCCCCGCCGTCGCGCGCCGCGATCAGCACCGGCGCGCAGTCGGCGGTCAGAACGCAGGCGATGGTCCCCCGGCGGGCGGCGACCACCCCATCGGCGCGCGGCCGCGCCCCGCGCCACGGACCCTCGGCGACGGCGACGTCGGCCGAATGGATCTGGTGACAGGTGAGAAGATCCCCAGCCCGCGCGCCGAATGCCGCCGCGATCCGCGCCAGGTTCTCGGCGACGTCCTCGGCCCGATCGTTCGATCCCCGTCCGGCGTTGAGGCTGTCGTAGATGCCCCGCGACACCCCGCCACACCGGGTGAAGAAGGCGTGACGGAGTCCGGGAATTCCCTCCAGGAGCGGCGAGCGGACGACCGGCGGCCTCACCCCGCGCCCTCGAAACCGGGGGGCGAGAGGCCCGGGGCATGGACGCAAACCGCCTTGAACAGCAGTCCCATGGCCTCCTCGCCGATCAGCCGTTCGAGCTGGCGGCCGATTGTGTCGGCAAGGTCGGGCCGCGCCGTCGACAGGGCCGCCGCTCGCGCGTCGATTCCGAGAGTCCGGAGGAAGGCGCGTTGCGAGCGGATCTCGGCCGCGGCGCCCCCCGCGCCGCAAGCGGCTTCGATGAAGGCAGGAAAATCGACATGGGCGGTGAGATCGGCCGCGCCCGGCCCTTCGAGCGGATCGTGCTTTTCATGTCCGCGCAAGGCTTGGAGCGTGTCGCCCAGATCGGCCCGGTCGCGGCCGTAGTCGATGAAAAGGGCGGCCCCGCCCGTCCGGGAAACGACGCCGCCCACGACCGCTCCCATATCCGCCAGAGCGTCGGAAACCTCCCGGATCGACCCCGACGCCGCGTCCGCTGGTTCTGCCCGATCTGAACACGCCGGGCCGGCGATCACGAAGGCGAGGGCGCCGCCGCCATCCACCCCCACGCGTCGTTCGCGCCAACCGTCGGCCGTTCGCACCAATTGATCGATCGGCAGGCAATCGAGGAACTCGTTGGCGACCAAAATCACCGGGAGGTCGGCCGGAACGGCGGCGAGGCTTTCCACCCACCGCGCCGGGCGGCCGGCGAGCGCGCGCGCCTGGGCTTGCCTCAACGGCGCGCTGGTTTCCACCAGCCAGACCTCGACGGCCGCGAGGAAGGCCGGATCGACCCGGGCCGCGCGCAGCATGTCGCCGAGCATCGTTCCGTCGCCCGGACCCATTTCGACCAGCCGCGCCCGGCGCGGACGGCCTATCCTTCGCCAAGTGTCCACGGCCCACAGGCCGAGAATCTCGCCGAACATCTGCGAAACATGCGGGGCCGTGACAAAGTCGCCGGCCGCCCCGAGGGCCGGGCGGGTGGTATAGTAGCCATATTCCGGGTCGTGAAGGCAGGCGCCCATATAGTCGGCGACGGCGATCGGACCCGCCGCCACGATCCGCCGGGCGAGCTTTTCGGCCAGGCTCACGCCGGACCCGCCGCCTCCGCCGGGCGGCGAAGTCCGCGCCAGATCAGCCACGCTCCGGCCGCCACCATGGGAACCGACAGCATAATTCCCACAGTCAGGCCGTAGGGCAGGTTGCGCAGTCCCTCATCGGGCATGCGCACGTTTTCCATGGCGATGCGGAAGGCCCCGTAGGCGACCAGGAAAAGTCCGGTCACCGCCCCACGATATCGCAGCCAACCGGCCCGGTGCGTCGCCCACCGCAATACGAAGAACAGGACCAATCCCTCGAGGGTCGCCTCGTACAACTGGCTGGGATGGCGAGGGAGCGGTCCCGCCACGCAGGTTCCATCGGCCCAGGTGGCGATGTGACGACCACAGAACACCATGCCCCACGGCGCCGTGGTCACCCGCCCCCAAAGCTCGCCATTAATGAAATTGGCCACCCGCACGCAGCCCAGGCCGATGGGAACGCACGGCGCGACGATGTCGGCTAGGGAGAGGACATTGAGCCTGTTGGCGCGGGCGAAGCCGAGGATCGCCAGGGTCACGCCGATCAGTCCGCCGTGGAAGCTCATACCGCCGTGCCACAGCTTGAACACTTCCAGCGGGTCCGCCGCCAACAGCGCCCGCTCCGGCGCCAGCGGGAGCATGTAGAAGAGGACATAGCCGATCCGGCCCCCGGCGATGATCCCCACCGTCAGCCAGAGAATGAAATCGTCGATCTGTTCGGCGGTCGCCGTGGCGGTCGCGCCGCCCCACAGCCTGGCGTTGCGCACCAGCCCCACGGCGTAGCGCCAGCCCAGAACGATGCCGGCGATATAGGCCAGGGCGTACCACCGGATGGCGAAGGGTCCCAGGGTCCAGCCGCCCGCGTGAACCGCGGGAAGTTCGATCAGGTTGGGGCTGATGTCGGGAAAGGGCAGGGCCATCGGCGGCTCTTATCGCGATTGGCGGACAAGGTGTAGCGGAGGGTTCGCCATCCGCGGCGATCCTCTATATAAGGCGGGCATGCAGACGCAGAACCCGTTTCTCGACGAAATGGCCAAGCTGGCCCAAGCCGCCATGGGCATCGCCCAGGCGGCCGGCGAGGAGGCTCGCAGCGCCGTTCGCGCGCAGACCGATCGGTGGGCCGCAGATCTCGATCTCGTCCGCCGCGAGGAGTACGACGCGTTGAAGGCGGAGGTCGCGGCGCTGCGCGCGGATGTGGCCGCGCTCGGGGCCGCCGGCGCGGCGGCGTCCGCCAAACCCTGAAACCTCGCGCGAGACGAGGGCCGCGAAGCAGACTAGCCTCGACCTCGAACGTGCCGATTCACCCGCGTGGGTGCGCCGCGAGGCGCCGCTCACGAGCCTGAAGGACGCCCGATGAACTTTTCTCGCCCGGAAGAAGACGACACCCTCGTCACCCTCGATCCTCTGGAGGTGGTCGAGCGTGTCCTCAGCGCCGAGAACCTCGATTTCGACCGGACCGAGGACGGCGATCTCGCCTTTTCTCTCACCGGCGACTGGAAAGACTACGAACTGTGGTTCGCCTGGCGGCCGGAGGCCGATTGCCTGCAACTGTGCCTTTCGGTCGATCTTAAGGCGACCGCCCCGCTTCGCGCTCCGGCCCACGAACTTATCAACCTGATCAACCAGCGGGTTTGGCTCGGCCACTTCGAGGTGTGGGCCGACGACGGTGAGATCGTCTTTCGCCACGCCATGGCCCTGCCGGACGGCGAGCGGCCGAGCATGGCCCAGACCGCCTCGATGATCGATGCGGCGATCGAGGCCGCCGACCGTTTCTATCCGGCGTTCGATTTTTTGATCTCGGGCGCCAAGACTCCGGCCGAGGCCATGGCCGCGTGCATGTTCGAGACCGTCGGCCAGGCCTGAGGCGAGGCGCGCCCGTGGACTCCGCCGCCCTTCCGATCCTGATCGTCGGAGCCGGCCACATGGGCGGGGCGCTGATCGCCGGCTGGCGGCTGGCCGGGGTGGCGGCCACCGATCTCATCATCCTCGATCCCGCCCCGGGTCCGGCGGCGCTGGCGGCGGTGAGCGCCGGCGCCCGACTCGATCCGCCGCCCTCCGCCTGGGGCGAGGCGGCGAGTGTGATCCTCGCCCTCAAGCCGCAGGCGTGGCGCCCGGCGGTCGCCGACCTCGCCTCCCACCTGACCGTGGACGCCAAGGTGATCTCGATCATGGCTGGAGTGAAGGCGGAAGCCATTTCCGGGGCGCTCGGCGGCCGGCCCGCGACCCGGGTCATGCCGACCACGGCGGCCGCCATGGGCCGGGGCGCCGCCGCGATCTGGTCTCCCGATGGCGAGGGCCGCGCTCGCGCCCACGCCCTGTTCGCGCCGCTCGCCACGGTGGTCGATCTCGAGGATGAGGATCTGATCCACGTGGCCACCGCCGCTTCGGGGTCGGCTCCGGCCTACCTCTATGCCTTCGTCGAGGCGCTGGCGGCGGCGGCCGTTTCCGCCGGCCTTCCCGCCGCGGCGGCTTCCCGCCTGGCGCGGGCCACCGTCACCGGCGCCGCCGCCTTGCTGGCGACGTCGGACGAGACCCCGCGGGTCTTGCGCGATCAGGTCACCTCGCCGGGGGGGACGACCGCAGCGGCGCTCGCGGTTCTCATGGCCGGCGATGGACTCGCGCCGCTGATGGAGCGGGCGGTGTCCGCGGCGGTCGCCCGCTCCCGGGAGCTGGGCGCATGAGCGCCGCGGACACCGTCCTTCGGACGGCCGGCGATGCCCTGCTCGCCCTCGGCGCGGAACGACCGTGGGCCGAGATTTCCCTGCGCGAGATCGCCGAAAAGGCCGGCGTCCCGCTCGCCGATCTCTATGCCCTGGCCAACGGCAAGGACGCCCTCCTCGCGTGGCTGTCCCGTCGTTTCGACGACGGCGCGCTGGCGACGGCGGCGGCCGCATCGGACGATCCCCACGATCGCCTGTTCGACGCGGTCATGGGCCGCCTCGACGCCATGGCCCCGCACCGCGCTGCCCTGATCGCCATTTCCCGGAGCGCCTCGGCCCGCACCCTCGCGCTCCACCTGCCGCGCACCGCCCGCGCCATCCTGGAGGCGGCCGGCATCGAGGCGAGCTTCCCGCGGTTGGCGGCGATGACCGCCGTGTGGACCCGCGTCGTACAGGTCTGGCGCGACGACGACGGTGCTCTCAACCGCACCATGGCCGAGATCGACAAGCGCCTCAAACAGATGCGCCGCCAACTGGGCCGCGTCGGCGCCGGGTTTTAGCCGAACGCCGTCGCCCTATCCCGGCAGCCGCAGCGTCGCCCGCAATCCTCCCAGCGGCGAGGGTCCGAGGGTGACGTCGCCGCCGTGGCTTCGGGCGACGTCGCGGGCGATGGCGAGGCCGAGGCCGACGCCCTTGAGATTCTGGCCGCGGGCTTCGTCGAGCCGCGAGAACGGGACGAAGGCTTCCTCGCGGCGTTCCGGCGCGATGCCGGGTCCGTCGTCGTCGACCATGATTTCCACCCCTCCCGCGGGGGTGGAGGCGGCGGAGATCTCCACCCGCTCGCCATGACCGGCGGCGTTGGCCACCAGATTGACCAGGGCCCGCTTGAGGGCGTTGGGCCGCGCCCGCGCCGTCAGGTCGG